>CALZMC010000067.1 GCA_945788455.1 uncultured Clostridia bacterium | reverse complement strand
TTTGCAGTAAGTCCGTTGCCCGACAAAGCCTTGAACTGCTCCGCTTCGCCGACTGTCAAATCCTCCTGTTCCGCCCTTTGAGTGATTGCTCGTGCAAGCGGATGCTCGCTTTTTTTCTCCAGTGCGTAAGCAACAGACAAAAGCTCTTTTTCACTTATGCCGACAGGAATCATATCTGTTACTCTTGGCTCTCCCTGTGTTATCGTTCCGGTCTTATCAAGTGCAACAATATGCGTCCTGCCTGTTTTTTCCAGAGAAACGGCTGTCTTAAAGAGAATTCCGTTTTTTGCTCCCATTCCGTTACCCACCATAATTGCAACGGGAGTGGCAAGACCAAGCGCACAGGGACAACTGATTACTAACACGGAGATTCCTCTCGCTAAAGCAAAGCCTACTGTTTGACCGGCAATAAGCCATGCTATAACAGTTGTTATTGCAATAACAATAACGGTAGGGACAAACACACCCGACACCTTGTCTGCAACCTTTGCAATCGGTGCCTTTGTTGCAGCCGCATCGCTGACCATTTGAATAATCTGTGAAAGCGTAGTATCCTCACCTACTCTTGTGGCTTCGCATCGTATAAATCCCGATTGGTTAATTGTACCGGCAGAAACTGTGCTTCCAACAGTTTTGTCTACCGGAATACTTTCTCCCGTAAGAGAAGATTCATCTACTGCACTGTTTCCTTCTAAAACGGTTCCGTCCACAGGGATACTTTCACCGGGACGCACCACAAAGACATCACCCTTTGCCACCTGCTCAATCGGCACCGTTATTTCGCTGCCGTCCCTCTCAAGGGTGGCAGTCTTGGGAGCCAGCTTCATCAGTCCCTTAAGAGCGTCGGTTGTTTTGCCCTTTGAGCGAGCCTCAAGCATTTTTCCAAGGGTTATCAGTGCAAGTATCATAGCGGCGGATTCAAAGTAAAACTCGTGCATATATGACATTACCGCATCTGCATTGCCTTTAACCTGTGCATCTGTCATAGCAAACAGTGCAAAGGTGCTGTAACCAAAGGCAGCCGTAGCGCCCAATGCAACCAATGTGTCCATATTCGGTGCACGGTGCCACAAGCTCTTAAATCCGCTGATGAAAAATTTTTGATTGATAACCATAATTGCAACCGTAAGCAATAGCTGTAAAAGTCCCATTGCAATATGATTATTTTCAAAGAAAGACGGCAAAGGCCATCCCCACATCATATGCCCCATCGAAACATACATAAGAACTATCAAAAAGCCAAGAGATGCAATTAGCCTTTTTTTGAGCAAAGGAGTTTCTCTGTCCTTTAACGCATCTTCATCGGAATATGATTGTGAATTTTGTTTGCTATTATCTTTTTTTAGGCTTGCCGTGTATCCTGCGTTACGGACTGCCTCTATGATTTCCTTTGAATCGGCAGTACCCTCTATGCTCATTGAATTGGTTAATAGGCTGACCGAGCAGGAGGTTACACCCTTAACACCCGATACCGCCTTTTCTACCCGAGCAGTGCAGGCGGCACAGCTCATACCGTTTACAGTATATTGTTCCATAATTAAATTGTATCACTTCCTTTATTTCATAAGCTTTTGTAAGGTTACCACTAACTCGTCGATTACCTCATCATTGCCGTTGCGAATATCTCTTGCAACACAGCCCTTGATATGACTTGCCAACAGCTCCTTGTTAAAAGCATTTACAGCAGCATTTACAGCCGCAGACTGCACCAAAATATCTGCACAGTAAGCATCTTTTTCCACCATTCCTCGAATCCCTCTAATCTGCCCTTCAATTCGGTTTAGGCGGTGTATCAGCTTTTTGCGTTCTTCATCCGAGCGAGCTGTTGTTTTTCCACAGCAACCGCATTTTTTCATATCATCCATAACACCATTCCTTTCATACCCCTGCAGGGTATTGTTATTATATACCCTAATGGGGTATATGTCAATAAAAAATAAAACAAACATTTCCACCCAACCCGCTTTAATGCTTTTAGTAATTATTTAACGATTTCCTATATTGTGAGTATTGTGAGCGAGTAAAGTATGTAAAATGTTTGTCTCTGTAATTTTATTATTTGTCGATTACATAAATCAGTATAATATTTATTTAAGTTCCTTGTGATACTGAGCAATTATTGAATCCAAAGTAATTGATGCAAGGCTGTTTTTTAAGTCTGTTAACTCTTGTTTCATTGCGTTTCATCATATTCTAATTTAATCCGTCTCTCTAATTATTATTATCCTGTTATAGTCGGCACAACGCACCTCTAAATCAATACCAACATTCATAAGGTATGCTCCGCTTTTTTCGTAGGCTTCGTCATTAATAGTAAGTGTGTATCGCTTTGCTTCATCAAGTCCGTCAAAAAGCATAGGCACTGCTTTTTTGTAAAATCTTGTTCCGTTTGAGGCAATGAAAGCAACGCTCTTTGTTTTTTCGTCATTTACATATTGATTGAAAAGTATTTCGTCCTTATCAATATCCATATTTCTGTAAAGATTGCCGAATTGAACAAGGTCTCTGATTTCCTTATAAAGTGCAATATTCCTTTTACAGTTTTCCAAATCCTCATCGGAATACTTTGTTAAATCACCGCCGATACCGAGAGCACCCTGCATTGCAATATTAAATCTAAAATCAAGGGAGCAGGGTTTGTTGTACCAATTAATATCGGTAACCCAAGCACGCATTGTTTTAATCGGTCTTAAAAGCGAATAGCCCTTTTGAATTACCATTCTGTCGATAGCATCTGTATTATCACTTGTCCACACCTGGTCAAAATGAAGCAGAGCGCCGTAGTCCGACCTACCGCCGCCGGAAGCACAGCTTTCTATTGCCACATCGGGATGAATAGCTTTCAGCTTGTCGACTATATCATAAACTGCCTTTGTATGAAGATACCAAAGCATTTGCGGACAATCAAGATTTTCGGCTCCCGTTTCCGAAAACGGTCTGTTCATATCCCATTTAACATACTTAATATTATGGTTGGAAAGCAAATCATTAAGGCAGTTGAATATGTATTCCTGCACATCTGACCTCGTCATATTCAGCACAAGCTGATGACGAAGCTCGCAGGCATATCTTGTGTCATAATGATATGCCCAGTCGGGATGACTGCGAAACAGGTCGCTGTCTTTATTGACCATTTCAGGCTCAACCCAAATACCGAAATCCATACCAAGCTCATTAACATTATTGATAAGCTCGTCAAGTCCGTTTGGAAATTTGTCTTTATTAACAAACCAGTCGCCAAGTCCTGCACGGTCATTATTTCTCTTTCCGAACCAACCGTCGTCCATAACAAAAAGCTCAACACCGATTTCAGCGACAAGCTTTGCAAGCTGAGTTTGATGCTTAACATTTACATCAAACTCCGTAGCCTCCCAAGAATTGTAAAGCACAGGCAGGGGCTTATCGTTGAAGCTTTTAGGCAGAACATTATTTACTGCAAATTTATGCATCTGCCTTGACATTTCGCCAAAGCCTTGGGTGTAACCGCAAAATACCTTTGGTGTTTCAAATTCTTCGCCCGCTTTTAATTCAAACAGAAAATCAAAATCACTGATACCGATTATAACTCTTGTGGTGCTGAATAAATCTCTTTCAGCCTTAACCTTAAAATTACCGCTGTATGCAAGGGTAGCAAAATAAACATCGCCGCTTTTTTCATCAGCATTTTGATATGCTATAAAGTACGGTGACTGATTATGACCTGATGTGCCTTTTCGGCTTTCGCTGACAAATGTACCGCCTTCGAGAGTTGTGTTTGTTTCAATATTTTCACCGCCCCATGCACCGTTTGTGTTCTTAAAGGTATAGTGCTTTTTTGACGGCAGATTAAATTCCGCACTGAAAAGCTTATCAAAATATATAGATTCTTCACCGTTGTTTTTAACGGTGGTCCATCTTGTAATAATGTCGCAGTCATCATAAATTTCGTAATTAAGAGTGATTGCAAGAGGATAGCATACATCTGAAAAATTAAGCTTAAGAGTATTCTCGTCAGCCTCATATCCGTCAAATTTCAGGTTTATTTCACGGCAACCGTCTGCATATTTTGCTTTGATTGCACAACCTCTATACATTGTCTGTCCGAAGGGTGTATACTCCTGCTTAAAGTTATCAAGCATTGAATGATTTGAATTTTCATCGCCTATCTCTTTTATAAAATAATCATCGGCATTACACTTTTTGCCCCAGTAGATATGGTGGTTATATCCGTACTTGTCAACGCCTAAAGCATAATGGGTGTTTTTTGTTTCAAGAACAAAAATGTTGTTTTTGCAAATTATCATTATAATTTTCTCCTTAAAGTTGACTTGCTTTATCTTTTTAGATATTATTAAAATATCACATAAATCCTTTTATATAAATGTGAAATATTAAGTATTTTGTTAGGATTATAATTATGATTGAAAAATTTAAGAATTTCACTGCCTTAAATAATGCGAGTGATCCGCTGAAAATAGATATTGTGGGCGAAACATATTGTGATAAAACCTTCAAAATTGAAAGAGCTTGCTCCGATTTGAACGCTTTGGAGTTTATTATTGACGGAAAGGGTAATCTTGATATTGACGGTCAGCATCTTGTACCTGAAAAAAACGATATATTCTTTTTAAAGGTCGGAAGCAATCATAAATACAAATCAGACGGTAATAACCCTTGGCATAAATTATGGATAGTTTTTACGGGTGATTTTGCCAATAGCCTGATTAATTGTTATTTGCCGGAGGACACATATTTGTTCAGAGGCTGTGAAGCCGTTAAAAAATATTTTGAAGAAATTGTAGAAATATCACGGCAGGACATACCTTATGATTTAATGGTAAATAAAATAACCATAAATCTTATGCACATTTTTATGTATATAAGAAATCGCATTTTAACGGAAAATGCCGATTTGCCTGATATTATCAGGAAAAAGCTTGATGAATGTGTTGAAAGCTATTATAACCTCGACAGGCTTTGTGAGAGTATGAATTATTCAAAAAACTATATTATCAATGTTTTTA
>CALZMC010000066.1 GCA_945788455.1 uncultured Clostridia bacterium | reverse complement strand
CTAACCGTTGCCTTCGTTTCGACAATATAATTACCTAACTGAACACACCTGTTTTCTACATTACCAATCAAGTATTTCACCTTCCTTGGTAATATATATGAAAATTCTCAACAAATATAACTTTAGCCACAATATCAAAGAGATACTGTGGCTGATTTTTTAGTCGTTATTGCTGTTTAGCGCGTTCTTGTCGCCGGCTAAATCTCCGATTAGGTCATTAAATGTTTTTTGATGAAGCTCGTCAACTCTGTTGTATTTGCTTACATCCTTTTGTTCAGGCTCTTTTCCGTCCTCTTCAACAACCTCTAAGCTCAAGCTCTTTTCATTAACGCTGAATTTATAAACGATTTCCTTATTGGTTTTTGGATTTTTGAGGGTTAGCTTATTGCCTTTAATGGTGTATTCGCCTGAAAAATTTACAGTTAAGATATAGGAGTCATAGGTCCCGTCTTCATAGAAAACAAGCGCAGAAATACCTTGACCCTTTTCGCTTTCCCACTTGCCGATTATTTGGCTGTCACTTGAGGTAAATGCAGTTTTTACGGCCTCTATCGGAGTTTGCTTTGTGGATATGCAATATGCAGTACAAGCAATTGCTATTGCAAGAACTACGGCAACAACTATTGAAATAACAGTAATTTTGCGTTTGCTCAAAATTATGCCTCCTTTAAGCCCTTTTCGATTAAAATCTTGTTAATTCTCTTTGATGAATCGAGTAGTGATGATACTGACATATCGTGGTTTAGGGTATCAATAAAGTATGCAGTATATTTTGATAGCTCAACACTTGCATACCATTCTCTTGAAAGAAGCTCAGGAGATTGATAAACACCGTTTGTTGTGAATACCTTGTCGAACACTCCGTTTGCATAGGCGTTGTCAAATACCTCAAGACCGTTGCAGAATAATCCAAAGGTTGTGCAAACAAAAATTCTCTTTGCACCGAGTCCCTTTAGCTTGCTTGCAACCTCAAGCATCGATTCGCCTGATGAAATCATATCATCAACAATGATAATATCCTTGCCGTTAACGCTGTCGCCGAGATACTGATGCTCAACGATTGGGTTTCTGCCGTTTACAACAGTTGTATAGTCTCTTCTCTTATAGAACATACCTAAATTTACACCGAGCTGAGTAGCGAAATAGATGCATCTCTGCATAGCACCCTCATCAGGAGAGATAATCATTAGGTGGTCCTTATCAATAGCTAAATCTTCAACAGTATTTACGAGAGCCTTAATCATTTGATATGTCGGCATAACATTCTCAAATGACTTGTCAGGAATTGAATTTTGAACTCTTTGGTCGTGAGCATCAAATGTGATGATGTTATCAACTCCAAGTGCAACAAGCTCCTGCAAAGCCATAGCACAGTCAAGAGATTCTCTTGCACTTCTCTTGTGCTGTCTGCCTTCGTAAAGCATCGGCATAATTACAGATACTCTCTTTGGCTTTCCTGAAAGAGCGTGGATAATTCTCTTTAGGTCTGCAAAATGGTCATCAGGAGATTTTGGTACCTCCATGCCGTACATCTTATATGTGCAGCTGTAATTAAATACATCTGCGATGATATAAAGGTCATAGCCTCTGACTGTGTCTAAGATTACGCCCTTACCTTCGCCGCTGCCAAAACGAGGAATAGAAACATTGATTTTGTATGAATCTCTTTGGTAGCCGTAAAATGCGATTGAGTCAGCATGCTCTTGCGCCTGTGTCTTTCTCCACTTAACAAGATAGTTGTCAATCTTGTCTGTTAGCTCCTCACAACCGGGCATACCGATAATGCCGAGCGGTCCTACCGGGATAGTGTTAATATTTTCTGCTGTTTGTCTAGCCATTGTTTTGAAGCTCCTC
Source organism: uncultured Clostridia bacterium (assembly GCA_945788455.1). Classification (GTDB taxonomy): domain Bacteria; phylum Bacillota; class Clostridia; order Oscillospirales; family Acutalibacteraceae; genus Eubacterium_R. The sequence continues at coordinate 3,174 of CALZMC010000066.1, read as the reverse complement.
TCAAATTTTCACGCTTATTCTACAATAATTATTAATTAAAGTAAACAGATATTTAACTTTTGTTACTCTTTTTTAATAGGTAGTGTCATTATAGCTCATTAAGTCAACATATTCTTCTTTTTTTCTTTGATGATTATATGCCCAATATGCAGAAATTGAGAGCAATGTTAAGACTGATATCGCAAAACCGATTTTTATTCCGAGCGGAGAATATTTGTATTCAACAGTATGCTCGCCGGGCTTGATTGTTGTGCCGAGCAGAGAGGTGCCAATCTTAAATGTTTCGGCCTTTTCTCCGTCAATATATACACTCCAGCCCTTGTCGAAAGGTATTGATGAATAGAGATAACTGTTTTCTTTAACGTTAATTGTTCCGACAATTCTTGTGTCATCGTGCTCGGTCACATTTATGCTTTGTTCCTTTAGCTTTTCATAACCCGAAATAAATACATTCTCATTCAAGGAATATGCGTATATATCAGCATAAGTTTCACTTGTTTCAGAAGAACCGCAGTCTATTTGAATAACAATTTCATCTCCCGATTTATAATAGCCTAAATCTAAAATATAAGGCTCTTCAATAGGTTGAGTGTGAGAAATAATATCTTCACTGTTAACCTCGATAGACTTAATATCGGGAGAGGTTATATAAAGATAAACGTTTCCGTCATTTTCCGGAGTGATTGTTATATCGACATAGCCGTAGGTTGAATCAGCGCTATCCTTGTTAAACCAATATGTTCCGTTATTAGTTACATAATCCCCGAAAACGTTATCAAATTCAGTATTAAGATATTTTACTTCATTGAAAACGTCTTTATATCCCGTTGCTCGTTCAAAATAGTCGCTTTGAACCTCAAACGGATTTCCTTCTTCTGTATTCCATTTTTCTAAATGTGTGTCGGTACAATAGGCTACCGGAAGGTAATATTTGTTTTCATATACCTTCGCAATTTCGTCCTGTGTTGAGAATTTATATTCATATATTCTGTTGTTAGGCTCAAGACCGATATCGCTGTAAACCAAGTATTTTACGCCAAACATCATATTATAAACAGGAGTTTGAGGAAAATAGGTATAGCTGTTTATTCTGTTTCCAAACATACCAAGACTGTATTGAAGCTGTGAAAAATCCTCATAAGCCATTGACGAAAAAATAGACATTCCGTTATATCCGTAGTAGCTTGGATCCATTCTCGTCTCTAAATAGCACAGCTCCTCGCGATAAAAGTCATCATCTGTATCGTGAATTTTGCCAAAAGCCTCTGTATATGTGGAATAGTTTTTCTTGTAATCCTCATTATTTTGTGTGATTAGAATAGGCTTCGTATCGGCAATTACAACCTCGCAAAAGCATATTACTACTGCAAGTGCAGACAACACAAATTTATCAAGCATATTCTTTCTTTTTAGATACAAGAAGCCTGACCAAATAATAATGAAAGCAAGACTTATATATATTGTTAGCTCGCTCATTTTTGTGGTGCTCAGCTTTTGTGCCGTGCATATAAAGAATACCCAACCAAGTCCAACAAAAATTATATCATTCAGTCCTACTGATTTTAGCTTTGTTATAGCCTTGAATCCAATCGTTAGCAGTATGAACGAATACATATATGAAAATCTAAACGGCAGATCGTTAGGAAAATGGAACGCGTGCCAAATGTAGTTAAGACAGTTGTTGTCGAAGCTAAATAGGAAGAATAAAAGCAAAATGATATAAGTTGCCTTTTCCTTAAATCTTATGTCCTTATTTATCACAAATAACGGGACTAAAAGACAAGCGAGCATTCCCGAATAAACATTCGGCAGAACATCATCGCCGCTGCTTCTAATAGTTGTTTCAAGTCCTGCCAAATGAGAGGTAATAAAGTCAAAAATATTAAAATACGACTCAAATGTTGTAGGAAATGAATCCGATGTAGCAGAGCTTGTGCGAAGAATTATAAATGTAGGCACTAATGTAATTGCACAAATTCCGGCAGCTGCAATGCTCCAAATTCCAAATTTAACAGCTCTGTTAAATATCTTATTATTCATTAATGCTTTAAATGAATAGTGCTTTTCAAAAACGAGGTTTGAATTGATTTTTTCGTTAAATTTGGAGCTGATAACATAATATGCGATGAAATAAATTACGGCAAAAATACAACTCATAAAGCCCATATAGTAGTTCGAAAAGAACAATAATGAGAGTGATATTACATATATTTTTGCAGAGCCATTGTTGATAATGCTTTCGATACCTAATGCTATGAGAGGCAACAAAATCATTCCGTCAAGCCACATAACATTCCAGTAGTAAGCTAAAAAATACGCACTAAATGCATAAAAGACACCAAAGCAAGAAGAAATATAGGATGCCTTATTTTGTGATTTCTGCAAATAAAAGCTAAAGCTTGAAGCAGATAATATGCATTTTATAAATACCAAAAATGTGATTGCAAAAGAAATATCTGCTTTGTCAAATAAGAATATCAGCGCTGTCAAAGGACTTGAAAGATAATTTAGATAATTACCCAAAAAGCTGCTGCCTCCACCTGAGGCCCATGAATATAACAGGCTTTGATGATTAACAATTCTGTCATACAATTCAGCGAATAGGGGACCGTATTGATGATATAGGTCCATACGCATTACAGTATTATCTCCAAACGGAAATACCTGATATGCCATAAAAATTATCAGCAGAGCTACACCTGCTAAGACAGCCGATAAGACAACAAATCTGTGCCTAAAGAATGAAATATAAATTTTAGAGCTATTTATTTCAACAGCATCATAAGCACAATCAAATGTGAGAATTCTGTCAAAATAATAGTTAAAGAAAAAGCAAATGCACGCCGTCATTAGCCATATCATTGATTTTTTCATACTGAGAGCATTACCAAACAGTAATTCCGACAGCTTAAATAATCCGAGGTTTACGCTTGCTCTGAATATCAGCATAAGTATTTGCTTAATATTTGAAGATAAAATCGACTTTTTGAAAACAAATCTTTTTTCAAACAAATAGAGTAATACTTCGCTTATAACAAATGAAATAATTATAGAAGCACCTGCATTAATGCCGATAAATACCTTTAATAGCTGTTTTATTGCAACGAAAAAAAACAGACTTATTGCGAAAAACAAAGAATATTATGCTTTTGAAAGGGGAATTCAGTTATGTCC
>CALZMC010000065.1 GCA_945788455.1 uncultured Clostridia bacterium | reverse complement strand
CTTACCGATAACGTATTGAAGTGGCTCGTTTGATTTTAGTCGCCATAGCATATCTGCAAGCCTTTTCATATTAATAAAGGCATCTAAATTTTGCTCATACTGACTATTTCTTATCCCTGCAAGATGACAAACGATACAAAGCGCCTTAAAGTCTGCCTCGTCAACATTATTCAAATCTAAAAAACGAACGGCATAGCTATATGCTTGTTTTAAATTCATTTGATTTCATCATCCTTTGGGTCATCGGTTATAACAGCCTTTAATGACTCAATGCCTACCTCGATAATATCATCTGTCGGTTCCTTTGTTGTTATTCTTTGCATCCACAGTCCCGGTGATGAAAGAATTTTTACAAGAATATTATCGTGCTTTCCTGCATATTTTATAAACTCATAGCCAAGGCCCATAATTATAGGTATCATCGGAAGCTTAATCAGCATCCAAATAATTGAGTTTCTTTTTAGCTCCTCAGGTATAACAAGAGATAAAAGAGTGATAACAACAATGCTTAAAATAAGCATAACGAACATAAATGATGTTCCGCAACGAGGATGAAAGCGACTGCACTTTTTTACGTTTTCAACAGTCAATTCCATACCCTTTTCATAGCAGGTAATTGTCTTATGCTCGGCGCCGTGATACATAAATGTACGCTTAATATCGTTCATTTGACCTACAACAACCATATATACGACAAAAATAATTATCTTGAGAGTGCCCTCAATAGCACCCTGCCAAGAAATAAGCGCGTTATTTGTCAGATTATTGAGCTTGTTAAAAACAAATACAGGCAGAAAGAAGAAGATTAAAAATGCAAGTCCAAAGCCGAGGATTGTTCCTATTATCATAATGATATCCATCAGCTTGTCGCCGAGCTTATCGCTTAGCCACTGCTCAAATTTATTCATTTCTACATCCTCTAAATCCTCCATACCGGAGGCTTCGGCAGAATATGTCAACATCTTAAAACCTAAAATCATTGACTCAATAAAGCCAACCACACCTCGAATAATCGGCAGGCCGAAAAGCTTTGACTTATCTCTTAAATGCTTTATATCGTGATGCTCAACAAGAATGTCGCCGTCAGCCTTTCTTACGGCTGTTGCAACACCCTTTGGTCCCTGCATCATAATGCCCTCGATAAGCGCCTGTCCACCAACAGAGGTTTTATGTATTTTTTTATCTTCCATTTAGTAACCCTTCATTTCCATACCGGCATCAATTTCCTTTTCTATATCATCATCCGGTCTGTTAATAATATCATTTTCACTTGGTGCATTTTCAACAGGAAGATAGATGGTAACAAGCGTACCCTTGCCCTCCTCGCTGTCAATCTCAAGTCTTCCCTTGTGAAGATTTATAATCTCATTAGTTACGGCAAGTCCTATTCCCGAACCGCGAACAGAAACATTTGCCTTATAAAATTTATCCTTGACGTGAGGCAAATCCTCCTTGCTTATGCCACAGCCTTGGTCTGCGATAGCAATAGAGACAAAATTGCCTGCGTCTAAATTTATAAACTGTGCCTTAACAAAAATCTTGCTCGGTGCTCGTGAATACTTGAGTGCGTTATCAAGTATGTTCATAAACACCTGCTTTAGTCTGTTAGCATCAGCATTTGCAACTGCAGGCATTTCGGGAATACTGTATTTTACCTCAATGCCCTCGCGCATTGCTCTTTCTCTAAATGTGAACACAGTTTCGTCAAGCTCTGCAAAAATATCGGTTTTTGCAAGCTTTAGATTCATTCTTCCGCTTTGAAGTCTTGAGAAATCAAGAAGCTCCTCAACGAAGCCCTCAAGTCTTCCTGCCTCCTTTACGATAACCTCAAGTCCCTTTCGAGTAACATCGTCAAAGCTGTCATCAGCACCGAAGGTCAACGTTTCTCCCCAGCCCTTAATAGATGTAAGAGGTGTGCGAAGCTCGTGAGAAATAGTAGAAATGAAATCGTTTTTCATTTTATCTGTTGTTGATATTTCCTCTGCCATTGAGTTAATGGAGTCGCAGAGATTACCGATTTCATCGTTATATTTTTTCTCAATTCTAACAGAGTAGTCGCCCTGTGAAATTTTTTCGGTAATATCAGTAATTTCCTGTACCGGAATAATAATTGAACGAATAAAGAATAAATTTGAAAATAGTATAATTGCAAAAACTGTTAAAAGTCCTAAAAAGATTAAGAAAACAATATTTCTGATTTGGTTATCAACCTGCTTTAGCGATGACATAACACGAACGGCACCGACTATGTCGCCGTTTTGATTTTTTATTACTCGGCATATTGCCATAACCTTTTCGCCGCTGTTTAGTCTTCCGACAAATTTTCCTGCCTTGTCGCTGTTAGCAACTGCCTCATCAAAATCGGGCATTTCCTGATTAGCGATAGCAAAACCGTTTGACGACACAATGATATTTCCGTCACTGTCGATAATCCATGTTGTTGTCTTATCCTTATAGCTAAAGCTGTCGATGTATTCCTCGGCGCTTTGCTCAATAGAGTTTCCTGCCTCAAGATTAGAAGAAAAATAATTAACGGCAGAAATTGAAGCACCTGAATTTAATATACTCTCAACGTTAGAATAATAATGTGATTTCATAGAAGATGCAGAAACAATAAAAACAACAATGAAGAAAACGGCAATAACACCGATGATGTTAATTAGCCATCTCAGTGTAATTCCCTCAATTTTCGGGATATGAAGTTTTTTCATATCTGGCTTTTTCATTGTTAATGCATCCTAAAAATTATTGATTATCTGTAATCCACTTGTAGCCGAGGCCCCAAATAGTAACAAGTCTGCTCGGATTTGACGGATTGTCCTCAATTTTCATACGAAGACGGCGAATATTTACGTCAACAATCTTTTCATCGCCGTAATAGTTTGAGCCCCAAACAGTCTTTAAAATTTCTGACCTTGATAGTGCGGCATTTGGATTTTTAAAGAAATATTCGATGATTTGAAATTCAACCTGTGTAAGCTCAATAAGCTCATTATTCTTTGCAAGTGTTCTGTTACGCAGATTTAACTCAAACTCATCAAGAATGATGCTGTCGCCTGTTGTATCATTCTTTCTAAAGCCACGAGTCATCTCTACTCGTCTGTAAACAGCATCAACTCTCGCCATAAGCTCACTTGGAGAAAACGGCTTTGTTACATAGTCGTCAGCACCGACAAGAAGGCCTGTAACCTTGTCCATCTCCTGTGTTTTTGCACTAAGCATAATTATGCCTAAATCTGATGAACGCTTTCTTAATTCCTTGCATACGGAAAGTCCGTCAAGCTCAGGCATCATAATGTCGAGAATGGCAACATCAAAGCCTGATTCATTTTTCATAAACTTTTCTAAGGCAACAGCACCGTTCTCGGCCTGCTCAACCTCGTAACCGCTACGAGTCAGGTTTATGACTATAAATTCTCTGATTGACTCTTCGTCTTCGGCAACTAATTTCATAAAAATACCCCTTATTAATAAGTTTTTACTTTATTCTTCAAATCATCTATTGTAATGCTGACAGAGCATTTTTTGTTTACCCTTGCAAGATAAACAAAACCGCTGTCGCTAAACAATTCACTGTAATCATTGTAGCAGTCGCTATCAAAGCTCGATTTCATTGCAGTAAGAATTCTAAAGCATTCTTCTTTTCCGTTATAAAAAATCAACTCTCTCGTATTACTGTCATACTTTGGAGTAAGCATTTTGAATTCATCATTATTCAGCACTACATAATAGCTGTCAGATGAAACGCAATAGGAATATGCCTTATGATTTAATACTGTTTTTTTGTAGATAACCCAATTTTGACAGCTGATACCCTTGGATAAGCCCTTAACCGATTTATCAAGTGGAATTTCTATCTCTTTATCATCATCAATATCGGCACAGTTTAAATTGTTATTCCTGATAGTGTCGCTTGTGTGTGTTGTGTTATAGCTGTAAAACGGCGAAACAATCGACTTATAATAGTTTGACCAATACAAGAATTCAGTTACTCTCTTTTCGCCCGTGCATATTGCGTCAACATAAATGCTTGGGCCTTCATCAGTATTTCCAACCGTTATTTTTTCGAAATCAACAATCCTGCTATCAAGCTTCGTGTCGCCAATTAAATTTTGTCTCTTGTTATAAGAATATAGCTTTGCCTTTGGAGATGTTGAGCTTGTTCCGACACTCAAAACGACAAGCTCGTTAACACCATCCTCATTCAAATCAATGCTGACAAACTCGCCCGCCGTAACAGGCTTTCCAATCATTTTCAGAGAATACTTGCCGTCATTTTCTCCCTGCTCATAAACGCATAAATTATAGTTGCTCGACTTTGAAATAGCTTTCCAGCTGACTATAATTTCAGGCCTTTCGTCATTATTTAGGTCGCTAAACTCAACAGAGCTGACATCGGAGCCGTCTCCGACCAAATTATATATGACACTCCAATTGTTATTTTTTTCCTTTAAGACTGCCATATTAATAGTGCCTAAGCTGTCGTTAGGCTCATAAAAGGCAATCGCTTCATTCTTTTTGTCGTTATCTAAATCGCTGAAGATATATGAGCTTGTGTGTCCGCCGGAGGATGCTATCTTAATTGAATAGCCACTCTTACAATATTCATCAACAGCACTTTGAACAAGCGCCTCATCGCCACTCGGAGAAATAGGAGAAATTAAATCATCAATCGAAGAAAAGCGAAGAGTACTGCATCCCGAAAATATAAAGCATAAGCATAATGATATTAATAAGGGGAGCTTCATTTTTTTCATATTCTCCATTTCCTCCTTTCATGGCAGTTCATTGTTTTTGAGGTTTTTTATGATATTTCGTTACTGCATAGTCATAAAATACCATTATACATTCTCCATTATAACAGAAATGTAATACAAAATAAACATTTATTTTAAAATAATTACAAATAAATTATATATAAGCATAAAAAAATGACAATGCGCAAATACGCATTGTCATTAATTTTAATATTTATTATGTACCTTTTCGGCAAAGCAAAGGAAGTTCTTGAGCTCAATTACTTTTCCGTCATC
>CALZMC010000064.1 GCA_945788455.1 uncultured Clostridia bacterium | reverse complement strand
ACATTTTGATAGAAAAAAGTTCTTCTGTTCTCAAAAAATCCAATGCGAGTTCCTAAAACATCCATTATAACTACCGATGCCTCTAAAACCAAAAACGCTGATATTAACAGCAGTTGAGGTCGATTGCTTCGACTGAACATATTATTAGGATATATTTTTATATATGCTCCTATACAGTAATAAATAACGAATCGGCATATATGAGAACCGCAATTTGCCAATTCAAAAAAGGAAAAGGTTAAAGTATTTATAAGAGAAAAAAGGGTTACTAATGCAATAATCATTACAGCGAATTCCAACCTTGATAAATTGCAGATTAATTTATTTACAAATGGAGAAATAAACATCATAATAACAAACACAGTAACAAACCAATACTGATAACCTAAAATAGGAAATACTGTTTTAATAATATCCTTAATTCCTAAGTCTGTGCCGTTAATAAAATAAAAGGCAATATTTAAAATAACCGAATAAAACAGTGTGCTTAACATCAAATTCAAAACACGCTTAATTTCAAATTTTTTCTCACACATAAAGTATCCGGAAATCATAACAAATATTGCAACACCCAAATGACCGAAATTGCTTGTATCAATAATAAGCCTATTAATCGTCAACTCCATACCATCAGTTTTTATTTGACCGTGCACGGAATAATGGGATACAACAATCATAATCATTGATATTATTCGCAATAATTCCAAACTTGAGTTTCTTACGCTTTTATTTGTTATCAAGCTGTTTTTCATTGTTACAATCTCCTAATAATAAAAAACTCTTTTCAAAAATACAGTCCTATTTACTACGAGTTATTTATCCAATATCTCTGCTTAACGACTCCGTTAATTTCCTTTTCTCTGCACAAATTATTCATATAGTAATCAAATGAATGCTGTTTATATTCGCTTGTCAGCTTTACTAATTTTATGCTCATTATTATTCCCGTTTCTTAAATCAATTCGCCTTTAAGCAGAGAATATGACAGGCAATCCTCTACTGTGTTAACAGTTGAATAGCAATCCCACGACATATATGCGGACACCTTTGAATCGGAATACACATTTTCAAATAATTGAGTGGCGTCGACGATTTTGAGCTTTCGCAGGTAACAGCGCTGTGTGTATAAAAATTTTGTCTTTTAATTTCTCTTAACAAATACCATATAATTCTTTAATAACAAATTTATAATAACACACCAAAGGGCAAAAGTCCACAAACAAAAACGGAACCAAAAACTTTTGTAATTATTAAAAAAATTTGAAAATAATTTGAACTTTTCGATTTACTGATTGTCTTATAAGTGAAGTACAAATAAGTGTTTACGGAAAAATAATAAGGAAAAGAGAAAATAAAATGAAAAAAGCTTTAAAAATTATCAGTATAATTATGTGTGTAATATTATGCATATCGGTTGTTTTTACAGGTTGCTCAAACAAAATAAGAACTGCAACTTTAAGCGATTACTTCAGTAAGGGTGAAACAATATGGTATGTTGTTCATTCTGACGATAAAGCAAGCATAAGCAAGGATTCTAAGGTTACGGGAATTATGGTATTTTATGATGACGGAACCTATATCGGAATAGGTGCTGACGAAACATTGGGAGCCATCGAAAATATGGAGGATTCCGAAATTATAGAAATGGTTAAACAGAAAAGCAGTGAAGAAATAGCCGAAGAAACTGATACCTTTTTAAATGAAACAAAAGAAAAGCTCTGCCCGATGTATTCAGTTGAAGAATGGGAAAAAATGTTAAAAGAATTTTTTGACCATCATTATGATAGCTTTAAGCCTAACGGCGAAAATCCTTTCAGTTCAAATTCTATTCACTATCTGATTGATTGGGATGAAATACATAAATTTGACAACAGTATTCTTGGCGACAAGTACGAAGAAATCATTGTAAATAATGTACTCGACTGTTATTCAACACAGGATTATAAAGCAACCGCAAAGAATATTTGCAACGAGCTTACACAATGTATTGAATCAAATGATCTTTATAAAGAAGGTGTTGCAAAGATTCAGGAATTAGCCAAAAATCCTGTTTTTAAATATAAGCTTGTTGTTAATACAGACGGAACAGGAAACAATGTTCAGGATGAATCTATCGTTATGCAATATTTATCGTCAGGTTATACAGAAATGTCTATAAAATCAGAGGCATTGAAATTATATACTTATGTTGATAAAGAAAACGAATATTATACAATGTGCCATGAGATTTACGATTCATATTACGCAGGCTTTCTTGCTATAGATTCTGACGACGCAGAGCTGCTTACAAGGGTTGATAAGCCGGTTAGCTTTATCTATGATGAGCTCGGTGCGGCAAATACAGAAACGGATAATGCCGATACAGTATTTGAAGAAATAAAGCTATTTGATGTGAACTAAAATTATAAAAATAAAAAATATAAAACCAAGGAGATTTTATTATGAAAAAATTCATCAGCTTATTTTTATCACTCACAATGATATTAAGCATCACCGCAGGAATTGATTTATCTGCTTATGCAAACGATTTTCTAAGTGCAACGCCTATATCCACAGGCGGAGCATGGTATAATGACAGTTTGGATGTTAAGCAAGAAAACGATTATTTCAGCTTTGAAGTCAAATCAGATTCAAAAATAATTATTAAATTTATGACATATATGAGTGCATATATGCATTTGTATGACAGTGATTTCAAGGAGCTTACTTCAGCAAACAGCACTTCTGCCACTGCGTCTTCGCCTGAAACTCTCACAAAAAATTTAGGCTTGGAAAAAGGCGTGTATTATATTTTGATTAACAGTCCCGGGTCAATTGGTGAAACAGGAAAATACAGATTGAGCGTTACTGCCGAGCCGTACGGAAATCAAGAAACAGAGCCTAACGATTTTGACCACGCTACTGTTTTGCAATGTGATAAAACGATGAAGGCGGCATTTACTTATCAGGACGGGGAAGATTGGTTTAAACTTTATGTTCCTGTAAATGCTACCGTAAATATTCGTATGATCAGTAATATCAGTACCTCAGCGCGTTTGTATAATAATGATTTAACCAAATATTGGTTTTGCCATTTTGACAGTTATCCGGATGATACAGAAATAGCTGTTGATACATATAACCTTACAGCAGGTACATATTATTTACACGTTTTCAGAGTTTTTTCCGATAGTGGTTCATATACTGTTAACTGGTCAATGAATGTTCCCGTATCAAAGCCAAGCAGCTTAAAGGTATCAACACGAAATACAACAAGTCTTAAATTATCCTGGAGTAAGGTGTCCGGTGCAAGCGGTTATCAGCTTCAGCAATACAAAAACAGCAAATGGACAACAATTAAAACCACAACTGCAACCGCTTATACTGTAAGCAAATTAGCCGCCTCAACTACTTATAAATTCAGAGTTCGTGCTTACAAAACAATAAGCTCCAAAAATTATTACAGCGATTGGACAAATTTAACAACACCCACAAAGCCGTCAACTGCTTCAATTTCATCTCTTAAATCAAGCAAAAGCAAGCAGCTTACAGTTAAATGGAAAAAGCTAAACTGCACAGGCTACCAAATCCAGTACAGTACATCGTCAAAATTTACAAATTCCAAAACATTAACAATTACTAAAAACAGCACCACATCAAAAACCGTCAGCAAATTGAAGGGCAAGAAAAAGTATTATGTGCGCGTCCGTGCCTACAAAACAGTAAACGGTACAAGATATTACGGTTCTTGGTCAAAGGCCAAGTCTGTTACAACAAAGAAATAAGGAGAACTTTTATGAAAAAAACAATAAGTTTATTATTATCACTTGTTATGCTGTTGAGCATAACAGTAGGAATTGACCTGTCAGCCTATGCAGAAGCCAGCGGAGATTTTGAATACGAGCTGTTGGATGACGGTACTGCTGAAATAACGGATTATACAGGTTCGGCAACAGATTTAACAATTCCCTCAACCATTAACGGCTATACCGTAACAAGCATAGGTGATTCTGCATTTTGGGATTGCTCAAGTATATCAAGTATATCAATCCCAAGCGGTGTCCTTCGCATCGGTGAAAAATCATTTGGCTATTGTTATAGCTTAATAAGTGTAAATGTCCCGAATAGTGTAACAAGCATAGGCGAAGATGCATTTTTAGCGTGTGAAAGCTTAACAAGCATTGAGGTAGGAGCAAACAATGAAGTATATTCCTCCGATAATGGAATATTGTATAATAAAACGAAAACTGAATTAATCAAATGTCCGCAGGGATATACCGGTAGCTCATATACAATTCCGGAAGGTGTAGAAAATATAGATAATTATGCGTTTGGGGGTTGTACGAATTTAACAGATGTATCAATTCCAAACAGTGTCACAAGCATTGATTATAATGCATTCAGAGAATGTACAAATTTAGCAAGCATTGTAATTTCCAATAATTTAACACATCTTGGCAGTGGTGCATTTTTGGATACGGCTTATTATAATGATGAATCAAATTGGCAGAATGATACGCTTTACATAGGTAATGCCTTGATATCAGCTAAAACCACGCTGACAGGAAATTATAAGGTTAAAGACGGAACAGTGGCTATTTCAGAAAGTGCATTTTGGAGCTGCACTAATTTAGCAAGCGTAACACTGCCTTATGGATTAAGAATTATTGATAATTATGTGTTTAATTATTGCTCAAATTTAAAAAGTGTTACTATACCTAATAGCGTAAAAAGTATAGGTAACCAAGCATTTGGCTCTTGCACTAATTTAACAAATATAACAATACCAAACAGTGTAACAAAAATCGGTTGGAACGCATTTGGTTCCTGTAAAAGCTTAACGAATGTAGTAATTCCAAGCAGCGTAACAAGTATAGACTCAGAAATATTCGGAGCCTGTGAAAAGTTAAAAAGTGTAACAATTCCAAAGAGTATTAAAGAAATCGGAGCTGCGGTCTTCTATAAATGTACAAGCTTAACAGATATATACTATAACGGAAATATATCGGATTGGAACAGTATCAAAATTACCGAAGAAGGAAATGAGAGCTTAAAAAAAGCAACAATTCATTGCTCGAACGGAGTAATTAACTGCCAACACAAAAGTACAAAAACAACAACCGCAAAGGCAACGACAAGCAAAGACGGTA
>CALZMC010000063.1 GCA_945788455.1 uncultured Clostridia bacterium | reverse complement strand
GACTGGGAATTGTCCTAAGTGTTATCTTATGTTACTTCTATTTCCATTATGACATTTATTTTAGTATCACTACCGCCTAGAATATCATCAGCTATTACATATTTAATTACAACATAGTCGTTATCTTCTACATAGTTTGGATTTTTAACGCCAAGATATAAAATACTTTTAGGATAAAACTCAAAATCCACACCATCCACAGAAAAGCTCACAGGTCCTCTATGTTCTTCTTTTGTTAAATCAGCTATTTTACCACTAACAATTTCATAGTCTCCATTCTTATAAGGTACAACATAATCAGTTATTTGAAATGCAATTCCATATAAAGACGAAAACAGCAAAATAGAACTTACAGTAATAAGTATAATTGATATTGAATATTCAATAAAACCTTGTTTTATTTTTGTTCGCTCTTTTATAAGCTTAATCAACATAGAAACTGAAAAATAAAAGAATGCAATAAATATAGTGATTGATAGTAAAACAGAAATGATATTTCCCAAATAATAGAATTTGTACATTTATCTATCCTCCAACTATCTGCACAGGGGGTGGTTCCCTGTGTTTTTCTTTTTTTGATTGAATAAAATATATTTACATATATTAGTCCGAGAAAATGAAAAATATAACAAAAATTTTTTATTTTCTGTCAGTTTTTTTAATACAGTTATTTTTAGCCGTAATTTTTGTATTCGTTTTTTCGCAAAATAATATATTAGTTTCTGCTTGGGGATTTGTAGAGATGAATTCGTCCTGCATCGTTAAACGCCTTTAGTGTCATAACCGTCAAAGGCACAACAAACATTCCGATAAAGCCGAACAGCTTTAGACCGAAATAGAGTCCTGCCAAGGTTATGATAGGATGAACTCCAAGCGAGTCGCCGACAATCTTCGGCTCGATATACTGCCTGATAACAGTAATAACAAGATAAATGATAAGTAAGCCGATTGCTGTCGAGGTGTTTCCTAAAACGAGGCTGACTAACATCCACGGAACGAGGATGCCTCCCGAGCCCGCAACAGGCAGAATATCAAATATCGCAATAGCAATCGCAATAATCACAACATAATTGTTCTCTGTAATATGGAGCAGATTTAGAATAGTTAAGCCCAAAAACAGTTCAAAGAATGTTATCAGCATAATAATGCCGTAGGCTCTGAGCATTTTCAGTACGGTTTTTGCAAAAACCTGCTTTATGTCGGATAAAAGATTTTTCTTTCCCTCAGGAAGCTGGAGCTTAATAAATCCGACAATCTTGTCATAATCCTTTGTGAAGAAAATCCACGCAATTATGCCGATAACCGTTCCGAGTGCGATTGACGGAATATTTTTCGCAACGCTAATCATTCCGCTGATTCCCGATGAAATACCGCTTGTAATTGCCTTTAGGTCAATATTGAGAGCCGACAAATCAAAGTTTTCAATAATTCTTCCAAAGAAATCGGTAATGCTGTCAGACACGGTAGTATAAATTGCGTCAGGCAAAAATTTCAAGAAATCTAAAAGCTCCTTTTGAAGAGTTGCAAGAAAGTTCGGAAAGTCATTTAGCTGACCTGTGAGATAGGAAATAAAGCCTGCAATTTCCTTTCCAACCAAGACAAGAACCAAAACAACAGGTCCTATTATTACCAAAATCAATGCGAGCACCAGTGCTATTGACAACAGCGAATGGCACTTGTTTTTCGTCTTTTTGTCAAGAAATCTTAACGGCTTTTGTAATGCCACAGCAAACAGGAACGACAACAAAAACGGTGCTAAAAATCCAAACAGATATTTAAAAAACACATAAACAAGTCCAAGCACCATTGCAATAAATGCAACATTGATGATTGCGTCTCTCCTGCTTTGTACCTTTGGCGACATAATTAAGCCCCCTTAAATAATGTAATAAATTTAGGAATAATATAGTTATATTTTAAATCAATAAATCATATTAATCAAGAAAATTTATAAGAATTTAAGATTTTTTTAAAATAATACTTGATACTTGAGATGTTTTTTGATAATATATAGGAAATGTTTTTCACAGTAAAACAGTTGTCCCCCACTCACGGACACCTTACGAAGAAAATGTAAAAGGAAAAACAGCGAAAAAGAAATGGAAAAGATTAAGTATTATCTTGTTAATTCCGCGATACTGCCCGAGGTTTACTCAAAGGTAATCGAGGCGAAGAATTATATCGCCACCGGCGAGGCTGACTCAACAAGTCAGGCAACAAAAATGGCAGGCATATCGAGAAGCGCATACTATAAGTACAAGGACGCTATCTTTGAGTATAACAGCGAGCAGAGTGACGAGACCGTTACGATTAACGCAAAGCTAAAGGATAACGCAGGTGTGCTCTCGGCGCTGATGAGCGAGCTATACAGAGCAGGTGCAAACATTCTGTCCATAAACCAGAGTGTGCCTGTTAACTCGGTTGCCGATGTGTCGGTCACTATCAGGGCAACGGAAATGACAATATCACAAGACAAATTAATTGAAAATTTAAAGAGCATTAACGGAGTAAACTCTGTTAAGCTTGGGTAACGGCATATCACAGCCACACCTATAAAACTCCTGGAGGTATAATATGAAGGTTGCAGTTATGGGATACGGAACAGTAGGCTCCGGTGTTGTTGAGGTTATCGAGTCTCACAGCAATATAATTCCAAAAAGAATCGGTGGAGATACTCTTGAGGTTGCTCACATTCTTGACCTAAGAGATTTTCCAAATGATCCACACAAGGATATTTTTACAAAGGATTTTAACGATATACTTAATGACCCCGAGGTCAAGATTGTTGCAGAAACAATGGGCGGTGTAAATCCTGCATTCGACTTTACAATGAAGCTCCTAAAGGCAGGAAAGAGCGTTGTTACCTCAAACAAGGAGCTTGTTGCTCAAAAGGGACTTGAGCTATTACAGGCTGCCGAGGAAAGCGGAGCTAACTATCTTATCGAGGCATCAGTCGGCGGTGGTATCCCTATCATTCGCCCACTGACACAATGTCTTGCTGCCAACAATATCGAGGGTATTGCAGGTATTCTTAACGGTACAACAAACTTTATCCTTACAATGATGATTGAAAAGGGTATGAGCTTTGACGAGGCGCTGAAGATTGCGCAGGAAAAGGGCTATGCAGAAAAGGACCCTACTGCTGACGTTGAGGGACACGATGCATGTCGCAAGGTTTGTATTCTTGCTTCTCTTGCATTCGGAAAGCACGTATATCCGTCACAGGTCAGCGCCGAGGGTATTACCAATATTTCACTTGAGGATGTTTCATACATTAACTCGGTTAACGGTGTAATTAAGCTACTCGGTCAAATCAAGTACATCAGCGATGACAAGATTGCGGCTTTTGTCAGCCCTGCTGTTGTATATAACGGCTCACAGCTTGCATCTGTTAAGGACGTATTCAACGCAGTATTAGTTCGCGGTGACGCTGTCGGAGACGTATGCTTCTACGGTGCCGGCGCAGGAAAGCTACCTACTGCATCTGCTGTTGTTGCCGACATTATCGACTGTGCAAAGCACACCGAGAGAAAGAAGATTTTCGGCTGGGGCGCAGGCGATGAGGATTATGTTGTTGATTATAAATCAACGATTAAGATGCCGTTCTATGTTCGTGCGAATGCCGGCGAGAGCGAAATTTCGGCTAAATTTGATGACGTTAAGTTCCTGTCAAGAACAGGTCAGCCGTCAAACGAGGTTGCGTTTATCACAGATATTATGACAGAAAACGAATTAACTCAAAGGCTTGAGGGCGTTGATGTTATTAATACAATCAAGGTTACAAACTATTAATATTATAGGAGGACATAATTTATGGGACTGATTGTTCAAAAGTTCGGCGGTTCATCTGTTGCTAACGCCGAGCGAGTTATGAATGTTGCCAGAATTGTTACCGACACCTATAAGCAGGGCAACGATGTTATCGTTGTAGTATCGGCACAGGGCGACACAACAGACGACTTAATCGAAAAAGCAAACGAAATTAATCCTGCTGCTCACAAGAGAGAAATGGACCAGCTTCTTTGTGCAGGCGAGCAGATTTCAATTTCACTTCTTGCTATGGCTATCGAAAAGATTGGATGCCCTGTTATCAGCCTACTCGGTTGGCAGGCAGGCTTTAATACAAATTCAATCCACACGGCTGCAAGAATAAAAAACATTAAGCCTAACAGATTACAGGCTGAAATTGCGAAGCACAATATCGTTGTTGTTGCAGGCTTTCAGGGTATTAACCGCTATGACGACCTTACAACTCTCGGCCGTGGCGGAAGTGATACATCGGCAGTTGCTATCGCAGCAGCACTAAAGGCTGATAAGTGCCAAATCTTTACTGATGTTGAGGGTGTTTACACAGCCGATCCAAGAAAGGTTGAAAACACAAAGAAGCTAAAGGAAATCACTTATGACGAAATGCTTGAGCTTGCCACTCTCGGCGCACAGGTTCTAAACAACCGTTCAGTAGAAATGGCAAAGAAATACGGCGTAGAGTTAGAGGTTCTATCATCACTAAATCCAATTCCGGGTACTATTGTAAAGGAGACTGCAAAAATGGAAAAAATGCTAATTCGCGGTGTAACAAAGGATGCAGACGTTGCACTTGTTTCAATTCTAAAGGTAGAGGATACTCCTGGTATCGCTTTCAAAATTTTCTCAAAGCTATCATCAAAGAATATCAATGTTGACATTATTCTTCAGTCATTCGGCCGTGACGGCACAAAGGACATCGTTTTCTCTGTAAGCAAGGAGAACGGTCCTCTTGCAAAGGAGCTTCTTGAGGATTTACTTGACGAGTCTTGCACAGTTGTATGCAACACAGATGTTGCAAAGGTATCAATCGTTGGTGCAGGTATGGAATCTCATCCGGGCACAGCGTCAAAGATGTTTGAGGCACTATACGAGTCAAACATCAATATCCAAATGATTTCTACATCCGAAATTAAGATTTCCGTAATCATTGATGCCAAGGATGCAGACAGAGCTGTATCAGCAGTTCACAAGGCATTCATTCCAAATGACTAATTTTTATAAAATGCATAAAAAGGGACGAGTTCAAATTGCTCGTCCCTTTTGTTTTTTAGTAAAACTATTTTGTATTAAATTATTTTGATTTCTTTTTTCTGTTTCTTAAAACAATCATAAATACCATACCGAG
>CALZMC010000062.1 GCA_945788455.1 uncultured Clostridia bacterium | reverse complement strand
AACCTTAATTCCCGTTTCAAGAATTTCAGTCTTGCCGGACTGCTCCTCGAATGTAGGGGCACTGCGATGAATCGGCCAATGCTCCTCATTATCAAGACTTTCCATTCCGTCAATTGCCTCGCCGACAACGTTAAAAAGTCTTCCTAATGTTTTTTTACCGACAGGAACCTTAATTGCATCGCCTGTTGAGACAACCTGCATATCCTTCGAAAGTCCTTCCGATGAGGCTAACATAATGCAACGAACCGTGCCGTTTCCGATATGCTGGCTAACCTCCATAACAAGACGTTTTCCGTCAACTGTAACCTCAAGGGCGTCCTTAATTTTCGGTAATTCGTTATCAAATTCTACATCAACAACAGGTCCCATAACCTGAACTATTCTGCCGTAACTCACTAAAGGACACCTCCCTAATTATTTTTATTCTTCTGTGCCTTTGAGCCTGCGATAACCTCAGTAATCTCCTGTGTTATCGCCGCCTGTCTTGCACGATTGTATTGTATCTCAAGCTGTCTTAGCATATCCTTTGCCGCATCGGTTGCAGTCTGCATCGCCATCATACGAGCATTATGCTCCGAGCAATACGACTCAACAAGTGCACCGAAAATAAATCCCGCAATATAATCGGGAATTATGTGCTCGAACACCGTATCCATATCAGGCTCAAACGAGCAGTTTTGATAATTGTTTTCCTCGCCTGAAATATACTTATGCCTTTTCAGAGGCAGTAGCTGTTGAAGCTTCGCATCAAAGGTAATTGAATTCTCCATCTTTGTATAGACAATATAAACCTCATCAAGCTCCCCTCTTTTAAACAAATCAACAACCTTTTCGGCAATATATCTTGCTCTGTTCATATTTGGGTTTTGAGCTGTGTATTTAAAGTTTATATCAACGGGTATATTCTTTTTTTCAAAATATCTTCGACCTACCTGACCGACAACAAAAAGCATATTTTTGTTATCCGACAATGCCTCCTTTTCGGCAATCTTGATAACATTATGGTTATAAGAGCCTGCCATACCCTTGTCGGCTGTGACAACAATATAGCTCTGCTTTCTCTCGTGCTTTGGAATACCATCTCGCTCGTTAAAAAACTCACTTCCGGCATCACTTGACAGGTCAAGTATTTTTGCAAGTGCATCTTGTATTGCGAAGAAATACGGCTCTGTATTTTTTAGGTCTCTTCTCGCCTTTTGAAGCTTGGAGCTTGAAATCATATACATTGCATTTGTGATTTTCATAGTGTCCTTAATAGACTTCATTCTGGCTTGAATTTCTCTTTGATTAGCCATTATTTACCTTCTTTAGATAGTTTTCTTATATTCATCGACTGCGTCTAAAATCTGCTGTTTTGTTGTATCATCGAGCACCTTTTCTCTCTCGATGGTAGCAGGTATTTGGGGATATTTTTCGTGAATATAATCAATTATGCTCATTTGACACTCCTTGATTTTTTCAACAGGAATATCAATGAATTTTTTGTTAGTAGCGGCTACAAGTGTAATTACCATTTCTGCTAATGAAAGTGGACGGCCAAGCGGTTGCTTTAACAGCTCCATCAGTCCCTTACCGTAGCTTAGGCCTGCCTTGGTTTCATCATCTAAATCAGATGAAAACTGTGTAAACACTTCCATTTCCCTATACTGTGCAAGGTCGATACGAAGTGAGCCTGCGGCCTTTTTCATAGCCTTAGTCTGTGCCGCACCGCCGACACGGGATACAGACAAGCCGACATTAACAGCCGGTCTCATACCGCTAAAGAACAAGTCGCTCTCTAAGAATATTTGACCGTCAGTGATAGAAATTACATTTGTAGGAATATAGGCAGATACGTCTCCTGCCTGTGTTTCGATAATAGGCAGAGCAGTAATTGAACCTCCGCCGAGCTCGTCACTCAGCTTGCTTGAACGTTCAAGCAGTCTTGAATGAAGATAGAATACATCGCCCGGATAAGCCTCACGTCCGGGGCTGCGCTCAAGCAGTAATGACAGCGCACGGTACGAAACGGCATGCTTGCTCAAATCATCATATACGATAAGGCAGTCCTTACCCTGATGCATAAAATGCTCTGCAAGCGCAGTTGCGGAATAAGGCGAAATATACTGCATAGATGCAGGGTCAGACGCAGTAGCACAAACGATAATTGTATAATCCATTGCGCCTGCCTTTTCAAGCGTATTAACAAGCTTTGCAACGCTTGATGCCTTTTGACCGATTGCATTATAAATACAGATTACGCCGTTGCCCTTTTGGTTCAATATTGTATCAATGGCGATAGACGTTTTTCCTGTTTGTCTGTCGCCGATAATAAGCTCTCTTTGACCTCTGCCGATAGGAAACATTGAGTCAATAGACAAAATGCCTGTTGCCATAGGAGTGTCAACACTTTTTCGTTCAACAATGGACGGCGCCGAGTTTTCGATTAAGCGATAGTCCTCTGCCTCTATATCTCCCTTTCCGTCAATAGGCTCGCCGAGAGAATTAACAATTCTGCCGATAAAGCCCTGACCGACAGGAATACCCGCTTTTTTGTGGGTACGCTTAACCTTTGTGCCCTGATGAATACCGACATCGCTTCCGAACAGAATAACACCGATTTGATTTCGCTTAATATCCTGAACCATACCCTTAATGCCGTTTTCGAATACAACTATTTCGCCGTATTGTACGTGGTCAAGTCCATAGATAACAGCAATACTGTCGCCGACTCTAACGACTGTTCCGATTTCCTCGCTGTCACAGATAAAATCAAAATCCTTAACATTCTGCTTTAATACTGTGATAACAGACTCGTTATCGGCATCGGTATCTCTGGCAGTTTTCATAACCTCTGCCTTGATTTTTTCGAGCTTTGTCTTTAGGCTGAAATCATACTCCTTACTGCCGACATTGATAACAAAACCGCCGATTAGCTTTTCATCCTTAACTATGTCAATATCAGCATCGCTGACGTTTTGTTCCCTGCAGATGAAATCCTTAATACCCTGAAGCTGTTTTTCATCGGGAGGAGTTGTGCAGTAAACTGTTGCCTTTAATGTATTATTCTTTTTATTCAGCTCTGAAATGTATGCGTCAATAAGCCCGCTTAACTCATCACATTTGCATTGTGACGCAAGCTTTTCGATAATATCCTTAACAGACGGTGCAAAAAGCTCGTCAATTACTATTCTCTTTTCATCAATAGTAACATTAGGATTATTCAGCACCTCTTTAAGCTCGTTTGAGGTGTTAATCAGCTTTAACGCATCCTCAAGACTTGAAACACTTACCTCAAGCTTTAGCAGTGCTTCAAGATAATCATTAATATTTTTAATCATTATTCGTCACTGCTTTCGTTTAAAAATTTATTGTAAATGTCTCTGTCGATTTCCTTAGAGGAGGACTCCTCAACGATTTTTTGGGCAGTATCCATAGCAAGCTCGGCAATCTCTTCCTTAACGGCAAGCCTTGCCTTTTCGGTTTCAAGCCTTGCACTCTTTCTTGCATCTGCTTTTATCTTTTCTGCATCTGCATTTGCACGCTCGACAATCTTGTCGTACTCAACCTTTGCATCTGCTCTTGCATCAACAATAATTTGAGTTTTTTCGTTTTGAACGTTGTCAAGCTCTGACTGATATTCTGCCTTTAGGCTTTGAGCCTCGTTTTGAGCATTTTGAGCATCCTCAAATTGATTATCAATTAATTCCTGTCTCTTATCAAGAACTTTTTTTATCGGCTTGAACAGAGTTAATCTAATCAACACAAAAAAGAACAATAAATTGATAAGAGTCCAAAGAATATTCCAGTCAAATTTTAACATTTAACTTACCCTTTCAGTTATTTTACCATTACCATAATTAGAATTGCACCGATAAGACCGTAGATAGCAGTAGCCTCCGCAAGTGCACCGCCGAGCAAAAGAGCAGTTTGAATTTTACCTGATGCCTCAGGCTGACGTGCGATAGCCTCTGTTGCCTTACCTGTTGCGATACCGATACCGATACCTGCGCCGATACCTGCCAATACTGCAATACCTGCACCAATAGCAATTAAACCTGACATAATATTTATCTCCTTTAAAATGAATTTTTATATTATTAAGCAATATTTTTGCTTGATTTCTTTAATTCCTTATTTTCTGCTTTAAGTCGCTTTTTTTCTAATTTTGCCTGCTTTTTTGCAAGCTTAATAGCTTTCTTTTCCTCCTTGGTTTTCGGAGGCTCAATAGACTCTGATGCTTCCTCCAAATACAAGGCAGTCAAAAATACAAAAATGTACGCCTGCAATAAGCCGTCAAATATATCAAAATACAAGCTTAAAATTGTGGGGACTATAATCGGCGGTACAACCATACTCATAGCGATTTCGACCACCTTCATAATAGTAAAAGCCGCCAAAACATTACCGAAAAGTCGCATACAAAGTGATAGTGGCTTTGTGAACACCTCTAAAATATTAATCGGTGTTATAATTCCTATCGGCTTTGTAAATGCACGAAGTCTTCCCTTTAATCCCTTTTCCTTAATCGACACATATTCGATTAAGATTATGCTCGTCAGCGCCATAGCACCTGTGACCTGCATGCTCTTAGTCGGTGGCTTAAAGCCCAACATACCGATTAGGTTTGATATTCCGATAAAGATAGCCATACTCATCAGCCACGGAATAAGCTTGTGAACCTTCGGACCCATCATACTCTTAAAGAACTCCTCGCCCTTTGTGTAGGCAAGCTCAAGCAGTAGCTGTCGTTTGCTTATTTTCCCTTGGGCCTTTAGGTTTCGGGTTAATAAAAAGGATATAAGGCTTACAGCGACAATTATTATCCATGAAACGACTGTTGACTCATCAAAGCCGATATGAACACCACTCAAATCAAAGCCGAAAACCTCTTCAATTTCAAGCTCCTTCGTTAATTCTTCAGCCAAACTAACCTTCATTGTCATAGGATAAATCGTTGCAGTTACCCCCTTTTGTCTGTAAATTTTGCTTATCTAATATTATACACCAAATAACAAAAAATTTCAATTTTTTTCTAAAAAAATATTGGTTTTTGATATGTACCTTCGGCAATAAATATTATTTATTACTTTAATAAAAAACTTTTTGTTTACATATTGATATAATTAGTATATAATATGTATTTGAATAATTATGTTAATTACTTTTTGATAAGGAGATAGATATGGCAAAG
>CALZMC010000061.1 GCA_945788455.1 uncultured Clostridia bacterium | reverse complement strand
CTGAGCTAATCTCGCCAATATCGCCCGTTTCTATAAATGTATTAGCAGTAACGAAAGTACCCTTGCCTCTGCGAATTTCGAGTATTCCGCCAAGTGTAAGTATTCGAATCGCCTCGCGAAGAGTAGCACGGCTGATTCCAAGCTCGTTCGCAAAATCGTTCTCGTTAGGTAGCTTGTCGCCGACCTTAAAGCGATTTTCAACCTCTATCATAGCTCTAATTCTGTTCGCTGTTACATCTGAAAGCTTTTTCGTCTCCATAATCCACCTCGTTTCCTTTTTCATAATAACACATTGTCTGTTCAATGTCAATAAGTTGTCAGACATCATACAATTTATTTATTTTTTGCTAAAATATGCGATTTCTCTTGTAAATTGTGAACAAATGGTATATTATCTAATATAATGGGAAGTGATTATATGAATAAGGTTACAGAAATTAAGTATTATATGGAGTCGCTTTGTGTCTATAATTTATGGGAGGACAGGCTGTATTCATCACTGTTCGAGCTACTGAGCAGTGCCGATGAATATATACTTTCCTCATACAGCGATTTCTACAAGCTTGTGCTTGAATACGGCTCTGTTAGGGAGCATATTTCAAGGTGTATTCTTACTAACGACAACACATTTACAAGGCTTGCCTGTGCAGGAACGCTTAGCGACTCGGTAGTAAATGCCGCAAAAACAGATTTAAAAATGCTCGAAAAAATCGCAAGTGTTACAGCCGATGATATTATCAACGCGGTTGAGAGTGAGGATATTAAAGAAATACTTAACACTCTTCCTAAATTTGAAACAGGAAACGGCAAGGCCCCGTTAACTCATAGCTGGGACGAAAAAATTGACGAGCTAATCGACTATCATAAAAATAACGGCTACGGCAAATTTGCAAGTCATATTGCTTTTACGTGGAGAGACGGCGAGCTTTGTCCTGTCACATCTATTGACCCGATAACACTCAATGACCTGAAGAACTATGAGGAGCAAAGACAAAAGGCAATCGACAATACCGAGAGCTTTGTGTTCGGTCATCCCGCAAACAACGTTCTTCTCTACGGCGACAGAGGAACGGGAAAGAGCTCAACTGTCCACGCCCTGCTGAATGAATATCACAATCGCGGTTTAAGAATGATAGAAATTCCAAAAAGCACAGTCAGCGAGCTAACTCTCATTCGCGAGGCAATAGCAAATTCGCCGATGAAGTTTATTATCTACATAGATGATTTGAGCTTTGACTCGAACGACAGCTCGTTTAGTGAGCTAAAGGCGGCTTTGGAGGGCTCGCTTTCCGGAAAGCAGGCTAACACGCTGATATATGCAACCTCAAATCGCAGGCACTTGATTAAGGAAAGCTTTAGCGACAGACAAAACGAAATTAACAAAAATGATATTATGCAAGAGCAGTTAAGCCTGTCCGACCGTTTCGGTCTCACTATTACGTTCATAAATCCCGACAAAAAGAATTATCTCGAAATCATAGAAAAGATTTGTGACGACAGAGGTCTTGATGTTGACAAGGAGCATCTGTTCTTTAAGGCAGAGCAATGGGCAACAAGACGCGGTGGCAGGTCGCCGAGATGCGCAAAGCAGTTTATTGATTATGTCGAAAGCTGTGAGCTTCGCGGAAAAGAATGGTAAAAAACTTTTAAAAAATTGTTTAAAATTTTCAAAGAATGTTAACTAAAACAACAAAAAATGATAAATTTGTGGTGTTATTATGGCATTACAACAAAGGAGAGCAAAAATATGGGAACAAAAATTTTAGTCGTTGATGATGACAAAAACATTTGCGAGCTATTAAAGCTTTATCTTGAAAACGATGGCTATACTGTATATATCGCCAACGATGGACAGGAGGCAGTTAACACATTTC
Organism: uncultured Clostridia bacterium; assembly: GCA_945788455.1. Taxonomy (GTDB): domain Bacteria; phylum Bacillota; class Clostridia; order Oscillospirales; family Acutalibacteraceae; genus Eubacterium_R. Next base: position 3,324 of record CALZMC010000061.1, on the reverse strand, counting down.
AGCAAAAGGCTCCACAGCTTGTTTTGCTTGATATTATGCTTCCTAAAATTGACGGCTGGCAGGTATGCCGTGAAATCAGAAAAATCTCATCAGCTCCAATCATTATGCTAACCGCAAAGGGCGAAACCTTTGACAAGGTTCTCGGTCTTGAGCTCGGTGCCGATGACTATGTGACAAAGCCGTTTGACGCGAAAGAGGTAATGGCAAGAATTAAGGCTGTTCTTCGCAGAACTGACGGAAGCAGGTCTGAGGAAAACGATACAAAGAAGACTATTATCTATGAAAATCTTGAAATTAATATCGTAAACTACGAGCTAAAGGTTAACGGCGTGGCAATCGACACCCCACCGAAAGAGCTTGAGCTTATTTATCACTTTGCATCAAATCCGAACAGAGTTTACACCCGTGACCAGCTTCTTGACGAGGTTTGGGGCTTTGACTATTACGGCGACTCACGAACAGTTGACGTACACGTAAAGCGCCTTCGTGAAAAGTTAGAGGGTGTATCTGACAAGTGGTCACTAAAAACCGTATGGGGCGTTGGATATAAATTTGAAACAAAGGATTAAGTTAAATGGCACTAATTTCTTCAGATAAAAAACAGCGCCTAAAGAACAGCATTTTCGCAAAATACTTTATCCTTTTTGCTATCATTATTTTGATAATGCTTGCTGTTCTCGGTACATCCTTGACACTTTTGGTTAACGCCTACACGAGAAACGAAAATACAAAGCTGTTAAAGGAAAACGTCACTTCTATCGCCGAAAGTATAGAATCAACCCTAATTGCACAGGATATGAATGATGACTTTTCGGTCGAAAAGGGAATTTTGTGTAATTCGCTTAGAATTATCTCGTCCTCTATTGACGCAGACGTATTTGTTTGTAACGTTGAGGGCAAAATAATTATGTGTAAGGAGCGAGGCGACTCTGTCCCCTTCTTCGGCAAGATGCCGTTATGCTACTACCACAGTCAGTTCAATGTCAGCGACAGCCTATTAAAGAACGTATATGAGGGCGGATATGTAGGAGCATCTGTCATTAACGGAAAGGACTCCTATATAGTCGGCGTACCCATTTACAGCGGTGGAGAGATTATCGGCAGTGTATTCTCTACAACAGAGACTAACGACAGGCACTTGACAATGGCCGTGCTGAGAATGTTTTTGGCAAGTGCGCTGATTTGTCTTGTTGTTGCATATTTCGTTATTTGGAAGCTGACAAAAAATCTTGTTAGACCGCTGACACAAATGAGCACGGCTGCAAAGAAATTTGCTATCGGCGACTTCTCATACCGAGTAAAGATAAACGGAGACGACGAGCTTGCAGAGCTTGGCAAAGCATTCAACGATATGGCAGACTCACTCGACAAGCTTGAGGGCTCAAGACGTAGCTTTGTGTCTAACGTATCGCACGAGCTGAGAACTCCGATGACATCAATCGGCGGATTTATTGACGGTATTCTTGACGGCACTATCCCAAAGGAAAAGCAGGAATACTATCTAAAAATAGTAAGCGCCGAAATCAGACGACTTTCGCGTCTCGTTGTTGCTATGCTTAATATGAGCAAGATTGAATCGGGTAGCTTTGAGATGAAGCCGTCAAACTACGACATCAGCGACCAAATTATTCATATTTTACTTACCTTTGAGCAAAAAATTGAAGCTAAAAATATAGAAATTCAGGGACTTGAAGACCTAAAGCAAACTTATATCGTTGCCGATACCGATATGATTTATCAGGTTATCTATAACATATTTGACAATGCTGTAAAGTTCACTAATGAAAACGGATACATCCGTGTATCTATGCTTGACTTGAACGATGAAATTGAGGTTCATATAAAGAACAGCGGTATAGGCATTAAGAGCGAGGAGCTTTCAAAGATATTTGAGCGCTTCTACAAGGTAGATAAATCAAGAAGCATTGATGCGAAGGGTACAGGTCTCGGACTGTATATTGTAAAAATGATGGTAGAAATGCACGCAGGAAAAATATGGGCATTGAGCGAGGATGACTCATCTGCCGAATTCGTGTTCAGGCTGCCAAAATCATATAGACCTATCTATAAAAAGGAGATAAAATAATGGATGAATTTAATAGCAACGGCACATATTACAATCCTCCTATGAGCAGTAATACAGATGCCCCCGGAAACGAAGGCGAATATCATTATTCGTATAATCAGGGATATAACGGATATACTCCCGAAACGCCGAACAACAACGAGCCTCCTAAAAAGAGCAAGGCAGGAAAAATAGCAATTACCGTCTTGGTAATATGCCTGATTCTTGCAGTAGTAGGTCTTGTTTTTAGTTCTATCGACAAAAATAACGGTTCAAATAATCCCGAAAAGGACAATACCACTCAGTCACAAAAGGACGATAGTGCCACCGAGTTAAGCGACAGTGAGAGCGTACCTCTAAAGGATAAGGACAATAATTACACCGTTGCAGGCGTTGCAAAGGAATGTATGGACTCCTGCGTTGGCATCACGGTTTATTCAAGCCAATATAATGCTTACAATAATTTCTATTCATACGGCTACGGTAATTCGAGTGGCAACAGCGACACGCCTATGCAATCGGGCGAGGGCTCCGGTATTCTTTTTAAAGAAAAGGACGGAAAAACCTACATCATTACCTGTGCACACGTAATAAGCGGTGCCGACAAATTTTCCGTAACACTCAATGACGGAACAACCTGTGACGCTTATATGGTAGGCTATGACAGTCAAACGGATATCGGCGTTCTCTCTATTGACAAGACAGGTCTAAAGCTTGCTGATTTTGCAAACAGCGATAATATTGTTGTCGGCGAGCAGGTTGTTGCAATCGGTTGCCCGGGTGGACTTGAATTTATGAATTCCGTAACAAGCGGATATATCTCTGCTCTTGCAAGACCGATTTCTTCAACAATCGGCTACAACACAGAATGTATCCAGACTGATGCTGCTATCAATCCCGGTAACAGCGGTGGTGCATTGTTCAATATGCAGGGACAGGTTATCGGCGTTAACTCATCAAAAATCGCCTCAACAAATTATGAGGGTATGGGCTTTGCCGTTCCTACAAAGACTGCAGTAGCGACAGCCGACAGCTTAATTAAGGTTGGATATGTTGAGGGCAGAGCAAAGCTCGGTATTAGCTATAACCCACTCACAAGCTTCAATAACTCGGGTGCTATTTTAAATGCTCTTGCAGAAAAGGGCTATAAGGATGCAAACGGTGCGATGATTGTAAACGAGATAAGCTCCGACTCCGACCTTGCCAATAAGGACGTTAAGCAGTACGATATGATTGTTGCAATAAACGGTGAAACGCTA
>CALZMC010000060.1 GCA_945788455.1 uncultured Clostridia bacterium | reverse complement strand
AAAACAGAGCTAAATAATACAAATAAGCTCGTGAACAAATACAGTGGAATTACCGGACTTAAAACAGGTACAACATCAAATGCCGGTTTTTGCCTGTGCGCTACGGCAAGCAGAGACGGACTCAATTTAGTATCGGTTGTTCTCGGCGCCGATACGAGTGATGACAGATTTGATAAATCCTGTGAGCTTTTAGACTACGGCTTTGCAAATTATAAAATCGAAAAATTTTCATTTGATGAAAATAAAATCAATAATGTTAAGGTAAAAAATGGTGTAATAAAGGAAATAAAGCCCATTATTGATAACACGAATGAAATAATTGTGCCGAAGAGCAGTAGTGATTTTGAATATACCTATAAGATTTCAAAGGAGGTAAAAGCACCTGTAAAATCAGGAGATAAGCTTGGAGAAATTATTGTCAAATGTGACAACAAAGCAATTTCTACCGTAAATCTTGTCGCAAAGGATAATATCAACAAAATAGATTTTAAATATATTTTCGTATATTTATTAAGGAATATTTAAAAAAATGTTGAACATTCGCTGAAAATGGTGTATTATACTAATTTATAGGTGAGTAATTATTCACTAATAAATATCCAGAGGCGAAAATTATGTCAGTAAAATTTAATTCTAATCACATCGAAAATATTTTATCAAATGATAAAATTAACGAAATTGCTCCAAAGGCTGTTCAGGCTATGGAAACACTCCATAACAAAACAGGCGAGGGAAGTGACTTTTTAGGCTGGGTTACTCTTCCTACCGATTATGATAAGGAAGAATTTGACAGAATTAAGAAGTCAGCTCAATACATCAAGGATAATGCAGATATTCTTATCGTTATCGGTATCGGTGGCTCATATCTCGGCGCACGTGCAGTTATTGAGGCACTTAAATCTCCTAATTATAATGCATTAAAGAAGGATACTCCCGACATTTACTTTATCGGAAACTCAATCAGTCCTTCAATGCTAACAGAGCTTGTTTCTATTTGTGAGGGCAAGGATATCTGCGTTAATGTTATCAGCAAGAGCGGTACAACAACCGAGCCTGCTGTTGCATTCAGAGTATTCCGTGACCTTGTTTATAAAAGATATTCAAAGGAAGAGGCTGCAAAAAGAATTTTTGCTACAACCGATAAGGCAAAGGGCACATTAAAGCAGCTTGCTGACGAGGAGGGCTACGAGACATTTGTAGTTCCTGATGATGTCGGCGGTAGATTTTCTGTGCTTACAGCTGTTGGTTTACTGCCAATTGCTGTTGCAGGTATTGATATTGACGAGCTTATGCTTGGTGCAAAGAAGGCACAAGACAGCTTGAATGATACAGATATTAACAAGAATGATGCGCTAAAGTATGCTGCAATCAGAAATTGCTTCTATAATATGGGCAAAAAGCTTGAGTGCTTTGTATCTTATGAGCCTTGTATGGCTATGTTCAACGAGTGGCTAAAGCAGTTATTCGCTGAGAGTGAGGGCAAGGACGGCAAGGGTCTGTTTCCTGTATCATGCATTTTCTCAACTGATTTACATTCTGTCGGTCAATATATCCAAGAAAGCGGCTCAAGCCTTATGTTTGAAACCGTTATAAAGTTCAACACTCCTCACGATGACTATGTTATTACAGAGCAGGACGGAGACCTTGACGGTCTAAACTTCCTTGCAGGCCGTTCAATGAGCTATGTAAACGAAAAGGCAAGACAGGGCACACTTCTTGCTCATACTGACGGTGGTGTTGCTAATCTTGTTATTGAATGTGATGCAATTTCTCCTGAAGAAATCGGATATTTAATTTATTTCTTTGAAAAGACATGTGCTGTTTCAGGCTACATTCTCGGTGTAAATCCTTTCAATCAGCCGGGTGTTGAGAGCTACAAAAAGAATATGTTTGCTCTTTTAGGTAAGCCGGGATATGAAGCTGAAAAAGAAAGTCTTGAAAAAAGACTTGGTATATGTTAATATGTAATTGAAATAAATATCCTTGGAGGAATTTTAATATGATTAAACTAATTATCGGCAATAAAGGCTCAGGAAAAACAAAGAAGCTAATTGACCAGGTTAACGCTTGCGTTGAGCTATCTGACGGCAATGTTGTTTGCGTTGAAAAGGAGCCAAAGCTAACTTATGACGTATCATCAAAGGCAAGACTGCTTGAGACTGATACATATCAAATTAACGGCCATAAGGCTTTCTATGGCTTTTTAGCCGGTATTTGTGCAGGAAACTATGATGTTACCGATATTCTTATTGATGCTACATTTAAAATTGTAGGCAGAGATTATAATAAACTACCTCAATTCTTTGGTATGCTATCAGAGCTTTCTGAGGCAAGCGATGTTAATTTCTATCTAACAATCAGCTGTGATAAGGAAGATTTGCCGGTTGAAATCTTTGATTATTGTGAAGAAATCTAAATAATATCATTTTAAGCCGTTGGACCTCCAACGGCTTATTTTTGTAATATTTTTTAAAATAAAAATTAACTATTGACAAAGTGGAGCCTTATATATATAATATTGGGGTACACGCAAAAGTGACATTTGCGAGGTGATTTTATGAAAATTAACCTTACTAATTTGCTAAATCAGGCTGAGAATAATAAGGAATTCAGTTATTCGCTTGATATGTGCGATTTAAGTTACTGTGGTTATAATCCGATTAAGACTCCTGTTAAAGTTGACGGAAAGATTTTCAGCAAGGCTGACATTGTTTGTCTTGATATGAAAATTCAGTACACCTTTGACGGTCAGTGCGACAGATGTGCCGAGGACGTAAAAAAGGATTTCACAATTAATGTAAATAAAATCATTGTCGAAGAGTTGCAAAATGAAGACGATGATGAAAATTATATTGTTGTAAATAATCAGGAGCTTAATGTTGATGACCTCGTACGCGAGGAGGTCGCATTAAATTTACCGAGCAAAATTCTTTGCACCGAGGATTGCAAAGGAATTTGTCAAAAGTGCGGAGCTAATTTAAATGTCAATGAATGTAATTGTAAGCCTGACGTTGACCCTCGTATGTCAGCATTGCTACAATTACTTGATGAAGAATAATAAAAGCTTTTATATAAAAGGAGGCAATCAAAATGGCAGTACCAGCAAGAAAAACTTCAAAGGCAAGAAAGAATAAGAGAAGATCAAGTGTTTGGAAGATGGATGCTCCAACACTCGTAAAGTGCTCTAACTGTGGTGGTTATACAGTATCACACAAGGTTTGTGCTAACTGTGGCTACTACAATGGTAAGGAAGTTATCAGCAAGGAAGAGGCATAATTTTACTGAATTTGGGCAGACTTTTGTCTGCCTTTCTTGTTATATAGACTAATAGGAGGTTATTTATGGCTAAGCCCGTTGTTGCCATTGTCGGCAGACCTAATGTTGGTAAATCAACGCTATTTAACAAGTTAATAGGAACAAGACTATCAATCGTAGATGACACTCCCGGTGTAACAAGAGACCGAATTTACGGAGATTGTGAGTGGCTTAATAATAAATTCCTGCTCGTTGATACGGGTGGTATTGAGCCAAATACCGATGATATTATTTTGAGCCAAATGAGAACACAGGCAGAAATTGCTATTGAAACTGCAGATGTTATCATTTTAGTAACAAACATTCGTGACGGTGTTGTTGCAAGCGACCACGAGGTTGCCTCAATGCTACAAAAAAGCGGAAAGCCTATCGTTCTTTGTGTAAACAAATGTGACAGCATTGGCGAGCCTGACCCTGAATTTTATGAGTTTTATAATCTTGGTTTAGGCGACCCTTATCCTGTTTCGGCATCACACGGTCACGGTACGGGCGATTTACTTGATGAGGTTTGTAGGTATTTCCCTGAATATAACGAGGACGAAGAAGACGATGAGATTATCAATGTTGCTGTAATCGGAAAGCCTAATGTAGGAAAATCATCGTTAATTAACAGAATCAGCGGCGAGGAAAGAGCTATCGTATCAAATATCGCGGGTACAACAAGAGATACCACCGATACATTTATCGAAAATAATCACGGAAAGTTCAATTTCATTGATACAGCAGGCTTGAGAAGAAAGAGCAAGGTTAATGATGCTATCGAAAAATACAGCATTATCAGAGCGAGAATGGCTGTTGAAAGAGCTAACGTATGTGTAATAATGATAGATGCCGTTGAGGGCTTTACAGAGCAGGACAGCAAGGTTGCAGGTATTGCATTAGAGCAAGGCAAGGCTTGCATTATTGTTGTAAATAAATGGGATGCAATCGAAAAAGACGGCAACACAATGAATGAGTATAGAACAAAGCTAATGAATGATTTTTCGTTTATGAGCTTTGCGCCGATTATGTTCATTTCTGCAAAGACAGGTCAGCGTATTGACAGACTGTTTGAGATGATTTCTTTTGTTCATTCCCAAAACTCTATGCGTATCTCTACCGGTAAGCTCAACGAGGTGCTTGCAGGTGCTACTGCAAGAGTTCAGCCACCGACCGATAAGGGCAAAAGATTAAAAATTTACTATATGACTCAGGCATCAACAAGACCTCCCACATTTGTATTTTTCGTAAACAATGCCGAGCTGTTTCATTTTTCCTATCAACGTTATCTTGAAAATCAAATCAGAGATGTTTTCGGACTTGACGGAACACCTGTAAGATTTATTATAAGAGAAAGAGGAGAGGGCAAGAAATGATTGCAGGTTTAGTTTGTATTGCAGTTGCAATATTATCTTATCTCTTAGGCAGCTTAAATTTTGGAGTAATTCTGTCAAAAGGCATAGAAAAGGACGATATAAGAGAACACGGAAGCGGAAATGCAGGCACAACAAATATGCTTAGAAATTACGGCAAAAAGCTTGCTATTTTTACAATTCTCGGCGATATGATAAAGGTCGCAATAGCTATTGGGTTATCGTTTTTAATAGTTAAATTAACGAATGTATATGATTTGATAAGTGAATCTAATGTTAATGCCGATATGCTGATTAAGTCGTTTTCAGGCTTTTTCTGTGTGCTTGGCCATATTTTTCCTTGCTTCTTCAAATTTAAGGGAGGAAAAGGGGTAGCTACAGCAGGCGGTATGGTGTTTATTGTTGACTGGAAAATTGCTTTAATTTTACTCACAATATTCATTATCATTGTTGCTGTAACAAAGTATGTTTCACTTGGAAGTATAATTATTGCATTGCTTTATCCTATTCTTATTTATTTATTCTATAAAAGCTTTGTGCTTACAATTATCGCTT
>CALZMC010000059.1 GCA_945788455.1 uncultured Clostridia bacterium | reverse complement strand
GACACTATTGATGATAATTTTGATTTGTCAACGGTCAGAGAATATACTGTCGAGGCGGGAAGACCCGATACGGTTACTAAAGATAAGCTCGTGACACTAAAGAATGCCGGCGTTACCCGTATAAGCATAAATCCTCAAACCTTTAACGATGATGTACTCAATACAATCGGCAGAAAGCATACTACCGCACAGACGATTGAGTCCTTTAAGCTTGCAAAGGATTTAGGATTTGATAATATCAATATGGACTTGATTGCCGGCTTGCCGAATGATACGCTCGAATCATTTAAAAACAGCGTTGATAAGGCTATTGAGCTTGGTGCCGACAGTATTACAGTTCATACTCTTGCGCTAAAAAGCGGTGCTTATCTTGTAACACGAGACAGTACATTTGATTTGACCGATAGATTAACAGCATCAAATATGGTCAATTATTCAAATGATGCACTTTTTAATAACGGATATTATCCATACTATATGTACCGTCAGTCAAAAAGTCTTGGAAATTTAGAGAATGTCGGCTGGTGCAAGAACGGTAGAGACTGTCTTTACAATGTATATATGATGGACGAGACTCATTCTGTTTTTGCAGTCGGTGCAGGTGCTGTAACAAGACTAAAGGCGCAAAACTCCGGAAAAATTGAACGAATATACAACCTAAAATATCCGTATGAATATATTGATAGGTTTGACGAAATTATTTCAAGAAAAAACGGTATAATAGATTTTTATAATGAATATAAATAAATATATCTGTTTGTATTGCAAAATAATACAATTTGTAATATAATAGATATAGAGGTGATTTTATGGCAATAAAATTCGGAGATGTTTTTAACACATCTGATTTGAATATAAATAATCCAAAGCTTGAAGAAATGCTAAATAAGACAAAGAACGCAGCAGAGGTCTTTGGAAAGAAAAGCGCTGAAAGAATTGAAATCAGTAAAAAGAAGATTGAGCTTTTTGATATTAAATCTAAACTAAATAAGCTTTATGAGGATTTTGGAAGATATCAGTACAATGCTTTTGTAAACGGCAGTGCTGATGAAAGCGAGGTTAGTGCAAGGATAGATGAAATTACCGACCTCGAAAAGAAATGTGAAGAGCTTAATATTGATATTGAGTATGCGAAGGAAGAATTTTACGAGTCTGTTATGAATATGGCTCAAAAGACAAAAGAGGCTTTTCAAAATGAATTTTCATCCGCTTCGCAGGAGAATGTTGATGTGAGCGAGCTTTTTGACTCAGAGGATGAGGCTGATACTGAGGAGTAATACAGTTTAGCTATTATCTTCTCTCTCACAGGAAATAAAAAATATACGAAGTTTAAAGGCAGTGATTTCACTGCCTTAATTTTTTTTGCTTGGTGATTATGTGAAAAGGAATTTAAAGCAAAGGTATATTTCATCTGCCTTTATTCTTCTTGTATCAACTGTTATTGTAAAGATAATAAGCGCAGTTTATAAAATTCCGCTGACTATGTATATTGGCGCAGAGGGTAGGGGTTATTTTTCAATTGCCTATAATTTGTGTCTGCCTATTCACGCTCTGACAATGGGAGCATTTCCTATTGCACTTACTAAGCTTATCAGTAGTTATAATGCAAAGGGAGATATGAATAAGGTTTATGCACTAAAAATAGCATCAAAACGACTGTTTTTCATAATCGGCATAATCGGTCTTGCAGTTATGCTTGTTGTATCAAAGCCTTATACTGTTTTGATATCTTCATCTCCAAAAAGCATATATACCGTTTTGGCACTTGCTCCGTCAGTGCTTTTTTCGTGTCTTTGTGCTGTTCACAGGTCTTATGCCGAGGGCTTTCTTGATATGAAGGCAACGGCTATAAGTCAGCTTTTAGAGGCATTGTCAAAAATGATTTTCGGTCTGTTATTTGCAAGACTTACGATGTCATATTTGTACGAGTGCTACTATTTGAACAGTTCAATTTTCGGCATAACGCTTAATAGTGAAAAAGAGGCATTATCGTTTATATATCCGCTGACATCTGCATCGGCAATGCTTGGTGTAACCTTTGGCAGTATTATCGCGTGGCTTTTTGCATGGGTTTATGACAGCATTCGATTTGAGTCAAAGCGAGTTGACAGAGCTGATGTAAAAAATGCATATAACGAGCTGTTGAGCTTTAGTGCAATGCTTGTCGGCGCAACCGTTATTCAAAGTATTTCGAATTTCGTTGACACATCGGGTATTCAGTATTTTCTTTCTCTTTGTGATGAAAATGTGTTGAAAACGGCATATTCGTATAACGGAAACGATATCTATACTTATGTTTTCGGAGTATATGCCACTGTTCTTGATTTTAAAAATCTTGTGCCGTCAATCGTTATGGCACTTGGAGTTACGGCCGTGCCTGCCATCAGCTCTGCTTATGAAAATAGCAGCGAAAGGTTTTCGTCACTTTTGTCAAGCATAATAAAATATTCTGTCATTCTATCGGTTATGGGCGGACTTATTCTGTCACTTTTCTATGAGGAAATACTGTCGGTTTTTTATTTGAATAGCAATGCCGATATTGTTGACAACGGTAGCAAAATTTTAGAATATATGGGCATTTTGATATTGCCTTGCAGTGTCGCGACAACTACTGTTTATGTTTGTAATGCGCTCGGTCTTGCAAAGAATACAATTATGCCGTTTATCATTTCTATGCTGTCAAGAGTAGTGCTGAATTTTATTCTTGTTACTAACAGTGATATAAATATTCTCGGCAGTGCCGTTTCTAACTTCGTTGGATTTTTAGTTATCGTAGCTTTAAATCTTATTACTATACGCAAAAAAACAAATGCAAAAATTTCGATAATAAAGGCGTTTTTTGCTCCTGTCTTGTGTGGAACGCTAACGTATTTCATAATGAATTATGCTAAAAAATATGTAGAATTCAGTCTGATAAAATTCATCTTTTCCGTTTTGATTTGCGTTATGATATATTTGATTCTCTTGATTTTAACGAAAACCTTGAAAATTAAGGAAAAATTAGCATAAAATAGCCTAAAATTTTGCTTAAATACTTGCTTTTTTGTGTATTTTATAGTATTATTGTTCTGCAAGTTAATCTAATACAGTATAAATGAACACCATAGTGCGTTCATTTTTTACTCTAAAAAAGAGAGTGGTTTTTTGGCTATTGATTTTGAAATTAAAGATAGATACGATATTAATGATTTGATTTCAATAGTTACAAAGCTGCGCGCTCCTGATGGTTGTCCTTGGGACAGAGCCCAAACTCACGACTCAATAAAAAAGAATTTTATCGAGGAAACATACGAGGTCATTGAGGCTATAAATAAGAATAGCATTGACGGTATGCGCGAGGAGCTTGGCGATGTCCTGCTTCAGATTGCACTTCATTGTGAAATGGAGAGCGAGCTTGATAACTTTAATTTTGACGATGTCTGCAACGATATTTGTCAAAAGCTTGTTATTCGCCATCCTCATGTTTTCGGCGATGTTGTTGCAAATAATGAGGAAGAGGCGCTTGTTAGCTGGGATAACGCTAAAGCAAAGTCAAAGGGACAGAAAAACCAAAGCGCATCAATGAATTCTATTCCGATTGAGCTTCCTGCTCTTATGAGAGCCGAAAAGGTTCAGCATAAGGCCAAGAAGGTTGGCTTTGATTGGGACGATATTGATGACGTTTTTGATAAGGTTTATGAGGAGATTAACGAGTTAAAAATAGCCATTGAGCATAACAATTCTGCTAATGTTAAGGAAGAATTCGGTGATTTGCTCTTTGCTTGTGTAAATTTATCTCGATTCATTGACGTTGACAGCGAGGAGGCACTCACGGGTGCTACCGACAAGTTTATCAAAAGATTTGAAATAGTTGAAGAATTGGCACAAAAAGAGGGCATCTCAATGAAAAATTCTTCTTTAGAGGAGCTTGATTTGTTGTGGGATAAGGCTAAAGAAATATTAGCTGAGTAATCAGCAAAAACGGAGGAATTTTAAATGAATAAGACAGAATTAGTTGCAGCAGTTGCAGCAAAGGCAGAGCTATCAAAGAAGGATGCAGAAGCAGCAGTTACAGCAGTATTCGATGCTGTAAAGGACGCTCTTGCAGACGGCGATAAGGTATCTCTAATCGGCTTTGGTACTTTCTCAGTTAAGGAGAGAGCAGCTCGTGAAGGTCTAAACCCACGTACAAAGGAAACAATCACAATTCCTGCTACAAAGGTTCCTGCTTTCAAGGCTGGTTCAGCTCTAAAGGATGCTGTAAAATAAGCACCTTAACTAAGGCACCCTCGGGTGCCTTATATTTTTAGTGCTTAAGCTAAATGTGTTTTTGTTAAGTATAAATATAAACAGTTCTGTTTTATGGAGTAATTATGAGATTAGATAAGTATTTAAAGGTATCAAGAATAATTAAGCGCAGGTCCGTTGCGAATGATGCTTGTGATGCGGGCAAGGTTGAGGTTAACGGAAAAATTGCAAGAGCATCATATGATGTAAAGGTCGGAGACGAAATTAAGATAACTCTCGGCACTAATGTAAAATCATATAGAGTTCTTCTTGTTACAGAGCACGCACTAAAGGAAGACGCCTCAAAAATGTTTGAGCAAATATAATAAATTATCTGTCACCTGCATATTTTATAGCAGGTGATTTTTTATGAATAACGAATTACAGCATACCGACCATACGCTAACGCTAAACAACAGAAGCAGTCTTACTGTTACCGGAATAACAGATGTTGACGAATTTAACGAACAGGAAATATTGGCTATATGTGATTTCGGCGAGCTGTCAATAAAGGGCGAGCTTTTACACATTGAGGAGCTTAGTGTTGACAGCGGAAATTTGGTAGTTAGCGGAAAGATTATTTCCTTGACCTATTGCGAAAAGCTTTCAGGTACATCTGTGTTAAAAAGGCTTTTCGGTGGCTGAGGCTCTGTTTTATGCTGTGTTCGTTGGAGTAGGTCTCGGTGTACTTCTTGACTTTTTTCGCCTGCCTCGTTTAGTGCTCGGGGACAGGTTTTTCTTTGACCTTTTGTTTTGGCTTATTTCGTCAATAGTCGTCTTTTGTTATCTTTTGATTTTTAACAACGGAAGCGTTAGGGTTATTTATCTTTTGTTCATGCTGCTTGGCTTTCTGTTTTTTACTTTTACCGTAGGTCGCTATACGAAGGAAATGCATATATCACTTGCTAAAAAGATAAAAATTCGACTGAAAAGTTTTAAAAAAGTGTTGCAAAAGATATATAATATATATTATAATATTAAGGAAAATTGGCGTAGTATAAAAGCAAGAAG
>CALZMC010000058.1 GCA_945788455.1 uncultured Clostridia bacterium | reverse complement strand
TAATTTTATTACAATTTTAGTTTTTTCTATTAATTAACAGAGCAAATAAAAAAATAAACGGACAAAACAAATTAATTCGCATTGTCCGTTTATGAATATGAATATATGAAATTTTTTATTATTCTTCCTTTTCTGACGGGTTAGATGAACGAAGCAGTTTTCTTACCTCGTTATCGGTAAGCTCTCTGCTCTTTCCTGTCTGGAGCATACCGAGCTTTACAGGACCGATTGAAATTCTCTTTAGTCTTGCAACCTCAAGATTCACTGCCTCACACATTTTTCTAATCTGTCTGTTTCTGCCCTCGCGAAGAATGAACTCCAATACTACTCTGCCCTCTTCCTCTGTAATTATGTTCACATCACAGGGAGCAGTCTTTCTTCCGTCAATTTCGATACCGCCGCGAAGCTTATCAAGAATTTCGTCACTAACACTCGGTCTGACTGTAACTCTATATACCTTTGCATAATTATGCTTTGGATGAGTCAGCGCATTGGCAAACGAACCGTCATTAGTAAGAATAATCAAGCCCTCGCTGTCCTTATCAAGTCTTCCGACAGGATAAACACGTGCCTTGCAGTCAACAAGGTCCATAACTGTCTTTCTGCCAAGCTCGTCACTAACGGTTGTAACATAGCCTCTTGGTTTATTGAGCATAATATAATACATTCTGTCAACCTTGTTAATTTTCTTGCCTCGTACTGTAACAATGTCTCTCTTGGGATTTATCTTGTCGCCGATATTGGCAACGTGACCGTTAACCTTAACCTTGCCCATTTCAATTAGTTCCTCACTCTTTCTGCGAGAAGCTACACCGCATTCAGCCATAAATTTTTGTAATCTTACATCATTCTTCGAAGCCATAATATTCAACATCCTCGTCTGCCTCTATCGGCAGTCTTTCTATAATCTTTTCATTTTGAGATACCAAGGCATATCCAACGATATCTCCCTTTTTTATTGGAGCATATAAAAACGACCTAATGTACACCTTTGTGTTAACATTTGTCAGCGACATGTAGCTTGAGCTGTACGAACACTTAACGGTATCTCTGTCTGCGCCGACAACTGCTAAATCTATTGTATCTGATATCTCATATTTTTTATATTTTTTCTCTGCGCTCTTATATAAGTTAAGATGGTCGTCCCAATCATTCGGTGCATTAAGAGTTACGCAGATAATATTATTTTTGTCATATTTTTTTGCAGAAACAAGGCAACGCCCTGCTTTCTCTGTGTATCCTGTTTTTACACCGAAAATATCCTTATCCATAGACAAAAGCTTGTTATGATTATATACCGTAACGCTCTTGTCACTAATGGTAATAGTCGCACTTTGCATTGAAACAATATTGCAAAATGCTTTATTTTCAATCGCACTTGCAGTAAGAATAGCCATATCGTACGCAGTTGAATGGTGCTTTCCCTTATCAAGACCTGACGGAGTGACAAAGGTAGTATTATTCATACCGATTTCCTTAGCCTTATCGTTCATTAACTTTGAAAATTCATTAATGCCACCTGCTAAAAAGCAGGCGACAGCATTCGCAGAATCGTTGCCCGATGTCAGCATCATACCGACAACAAGGTCATAAAGGGTTATAGTATCATTCAGCTTTAATCCCAATGACGAGCCCTCGGTATCAAGCATAACTGCATCTATTTTTACAACATCGTCAAGTCGATTACTTTCAAGCGCGAGCAAAGCAGTCATAATCTTTGTTGTTGATGCCATTGAGCGAGAGCAATAAGCATTCTTTTCATAAAGAACAGCTTTTGTATCTGCGTCAATTACGACAGCCGATGACGCGCTGATTTCTGTGGCGAATGTATTAATCGGCAAAAATATCACTATGCAAAATGCAATTATAAATCTTTTTAACAAAACAATCACCCACATATAATATATGCAGGTGATTTAGTTCAATATTATTCAGCGTCTTCTGTCTTTTCTTCTTTTTCTGCCTTTAGTAGCTCTGTAAGCTTGTCAACAAGCTCAGGAATCATAGCAATAGCACGGTCAGCAGATGAAGTATAGTTGTTAATCTGCATCATTCTGCACTTGCCCTTTTCGATACAAATAAAAGCAACAGGAGTGATAGTGATACCACCACCGCCGCCTCCGCCGAATAGCTCAGCATTCGACTTTGAAGGAAGGTCTGTTCCACCTGATGTAAAGCCGTATGACACCTTAGATACAGGAATGAGAGTAACATCGCCTGTTGTCATTGGCTCGCCGATAATAGTTGATGTATCAACCATCTGACGCATCTTTTCGAGTGTGTTTTCCATAATTTTATTTACCGGAGTTTCTTTCATTGTTTTATCCCCTTTTTATTTCTTTTTTATTATTTATAAAATTCTTTAAAAATATAAAGCCTGCTTTTAGCGCTACCTTTAGCAGTAGTGCAATATTTATGCTCGCAATAAGCTGAAATTCAAATTCAGTCCTCGGCGAAATGAAATCGGGCTGAATATAATCATCATAATTATCAACCCTCATACCATTCAAAATCAGTCCCTTAACAGGATAATAGTAGCTGCATAAGGTTCCGTATGCACGAGCAATATCGGCAGCATCTCCACCACCGACTATTATCATAACATAAAGTGAGTAAATATGTAAACCCCTAATTAAAGTAATTATTGCAGAATTAGCAGTTTCGACCAAATTTGACACAAGCGACAATATTCCAACTATGCCCTCCTCGTCCCAAAGCTTTTTTAATGCATTTGGTTTTTTTGGAGCATTGGCATTATCTTCTGCTTTATTTTCCTGTGCCTTATCCTCAATCCTTTCGGCAACATTTTCTTCTACGGTTGCCTCAACAACATCGGCAGTATCGCCATTTTCTGTTGCTTCTTGTTTTTTATTGTTCGATTCCTCGGCAAGCTCCCTCGCTTTCCTTTCAGGGAACAAAATGAATGATAAGATTTCCGACAGGACAATATCCTTTTCTATAAAAAGAACCTTGACCTTTGTGTGCCAACCTTTATCGTAAACAAGAGTAACGGTAGCCGATAAGGACAATACAGCAATTATTATCACTGCTAAAATAGCAACAATAATCAAAAACACCTTCATTCCTTATCCTCCCCGTTATCTTCTGCTACTTCACTCATAATCTTATCGTTAGCATTTTCATTCTCAAAAAGCGAGGTTTGGGAATCATCCTTATTCTCGGTATCCTTTGGTAGCTCGGGCAAATCATCAAGACTGTTAAGAGAAAAGCATCTCAAAAATCTGTCTGTTGTGCCGTAAACAAGCGGTCTGCCGGGTAAATCAAGTCTTCCCTTTTCTTCTATTAATCCCTTTTGAATAAGATTAGATACAGGTCCGCTGCAATCAACACCGCGAATCTGTTCAATAAACGAACGGGTAACAGTTTTGTTATAAGCAACGATAGCTAAAACCTCAAAGGCGGCTTGTGACAAAGGAGTATTCTTTTTTATTTCCAATAGTCCGCGAACCTCATCGCTATACTCCTCACGAGTGCAGATTTGATATTTTCCATCTACTCTGATTACTCTAAGTCCGCCCTCGCGTTCATCGTATGTAGCCTCAAGATGACCAAGCATTTTTATTACATTTTCTACATCTATATCAAGCACCTCTGCAAGCTTTGACGGCTCAACAGGGTCGCCTGCGGCGAAAAGCATAGCCTCAATAGATGCTAATACATTATTCTTGTTCACTATCATTTACCTCGTTAATAATTTGTACAGACGGGTTTGACATCTCGCCTTCAATACTGATTTTTTTCGTTTTAGCAAGCTCAAGGACTGCCAAAAATGTTGCAACCATATCACTTTTTGTTTTTGCATCCTCAAAGAGAGTCAAAAACTTAACCTTTTTTCCGCTCCATAGCTTTTTCATAACAGAGCTGACCTTTGTTGCGACTGCAACAAATTTCTTTGCAACGATTACCTTAAAGCTGTCAAGCGGCGGAGGCAATCTTCTTCTGCCCCTACCTGCCGCGCTGATATATGCGTTAAGAAGTTCCTCCCCCTCATGAAAGCGTTCGTAGTCATAGTTGACGTATCCCTCTTGGGCAGGGCGAACAAAACGGTTAAAGCCGTCAGTTTGCTTTGACAGCTTTTCTGCCATAAGCTTACAATCTCTGTATTCAATCAGCTCGCCTGTCAGCTCTTTCTTTAGGATTTCTGCTTCCTCGTGCTTTGGTAGTAAAGATACAGTCTTAATATAAATCAATCTTGCGGCCATTTCAAGAAATTCGCCTGCAACATCAAAATCCTGTTCCTGCATCTGTCTTACATAATCAATATACTGATTTACAAGCTCAACAATAGGAATATCGTTAATATTAATTTTATGCTTTGAGATAAGATGCAAGAGTAAATCCATCGGACCCTCAAAAACATCAATTTTATAATTTAGCTTTTCCATTTATACTCCAAAAATCATTCTTGGTATGAATGAAATAATATTTGTCATAAAGTTTGAGATATAGGATATCGGTGTGCTTAAAGCACCTGTGAACAGTAAAATCATAAGACCAATCATAATATATCTCTCATACTGCAGGATTTTAAAATAAATCTTGTCAGGCAAAATTGACTCAAAAATCTTTGAGCCGTCAAGTGGTGGAATTGGGAACAAATTGAATACTGCAAGCGAAACGTTAACACTAACAGCAAAATCAAAGAATAGCTGTACTGCATAAAGCCCTACATTATCGCTCTTATTAAGAGCCATAAGACCGCAGCTAAAGAAGGAATAAACAAATCCCATTAGAAGATTTGATACAGGTCCTGCAAGAGAAATAAGTGCCATATCGCGTCTTGGCTTTTTCAGCCTTGCAGGGTTAACCGGTACAGGCTTTGCATAACCGATACCGAATAAGAAAATCATAATTGTACCGATTAAATCCAAATGTGCAAACGGATTAATGGAAATTCTGCCCTTTAGCTTTGCAGTATCATCGCCAAGCTTATTTGCAATTAGTGCGTGAGCAAGCTCGTGAATAGGCATACAACAAAATACAACGAAGCATCTTGAAAGAATTACTATTATAGCCAAAAACGGTTCGCCCTGTCTTATATAGCTTAGTATTGATAACATATTTACCCCTTTCTCGCAGTAACCATACGGTCATTGCCATACATATCCTTAATAACCTTTACATCCTTAAAATCAGCCAAAATGTTCTTTATATCCTCGCCCTGCTCATTTCCGATTTCTAAATACAGATAGCCGTTATCCTTTAGGCTATCCTTCCAAATATCATTAATTATTCTGTAAAAATCAAGTCCGTCATT
>CALZMC010000057.1 GCA_945788455.1 uncultured Clostridia bacterium | reverse complement strand
ATAGCAGTAACTTGGTACGTATATCTGCGTTAAGGATTTGAGTGGCATATTTATTTAGGATATGCAATTTGAGTGGTACCACGGAATTTTTGCTTTCGTCTCATTTGGGACGGAGGCTTTTTTATTTTGAAATTTATTTAAGGAGTGTTATTATGGCAAAGGAGCTTGCAAAGCAGTATAATCCAAGCGATGTTGAAAATCGCACATATAAGTTTTGGTGTGATAACAAGTATTTTCATGCAGAGGTTAACCCCGACAAGAAGCCTTATACAATAGTTATTCCGCCTCCGAATATTACAGGTCAGCTTCATATGGGCCACGCACTTGATAATACCTTGCAGGATATTCTTATTCGTTTTAGAAGAATGCAGGGCTATGAGGCTCTATGGCTACCGGGCACAGACCACGCGTCTATCGCTACCGAGGCGAAGATTGTTGAGGCTATGCGCAAGGAGGGCATCACTAAAGAGGATATCGGCCGTGACGGATTTTTGGAGCGCGCATGGGCTTGGAAGGACCAGTACGGCTCTCGCATTATTGAGCAGTTAAAGAAATTAGGCTCATCGTGTGATTGGGACAGAGAGCGCTTTACTCTTGACGAAGGATGCTCAAAGGCAGTAAAAGAGGTTTTTGTAAATCTATACGAAAAGGGCTTGATTTATCAGGGCAAGCGTATGGTTAACTGGTGTCCTCATTGTTGTACTACTATTTCTGATGCAGAGGTAGAGTATGAGGATCAGGCAGGCCATTTTTGGCATCTTCGCTATCCGTTTAAGGATGGCACAGGCTATGTTGAGCTTGCAACAACAAGACCCGAAACCTTACTCGGCGATACAGCAGTTGCCGTTAACCCTAATGACGAAAGATATAAGGATATCATCGGAAAAACATTAATTCTTCCTATCGTTCACAGAGAAATTCCTGTTATTGCCGATGATTATGTTGATATTGAATTCGGTACAGGTGTTGTAAAGATTACACCTGCGCACGACCCTAACGACTACGAGGTTGGTCTAAGACACGACCTTGAGGTTATTGACGTTATGACAGATGACGGTCATATCGCTGAGGGCTGGGGCAAATATACAGGTATGGATAGATATGAGTGCCGAAAGGAAATCGTTAAGGATTTAGAGACAGAGGGCGCGCTGATTGAGGTAGAGGATTACAGCCATAATGTCGGCACCTGCTACCGTTGTCACACATCTATTGAGCCAAGACTGTCAAAGCAATGGTTTGTAAAAATGGAGCCACTTGCAAAGCCTGCAGTTCAGGTAGTAAAGGACGGCAAGGTTAAGTTTGTGCCTGAAAGATTTGATAAGATTTATTATCATTGGATGGAGAACATCAAGGATTGGTGTATCTCGCGTCAGCTCTGGCGGGGCCACAGAATTCCTGCGTGGTACTGTGACGACTGTGGTGAGGTTACTGTAACAAAAGAGGACGCAAAGTGCTGTTCTCATTGTGGCAGCGAGCATATTCATCAGGACCCTGATACTCTTGACACTTGGTTTTCATCGGCATTGTGGCCGTTTTCAACACTCGGCTTCCCTGAGAACACAGAGGAGCTAAAATATTTCTACCCGACTAATACCCTTGTTACAGGCTACGATATTATTTTCTTCTGGGTAGCAAGAATGATTTTCTCTGCCGTTGAACATACAGATAATGTACCGTTCGATACTGTTTTGATTCACGGTCTTGTTCGTGACGCACAGGGCAGAAAAATGTCAAAATCACTTGGCAACGGTATTGATCCAC
The DNA here is from genome assembly GCA_945788455.1 of uncultured Clostridia bacterium. GTDB lineage: Bacteria > Bacillota > Clostridia > Oscillospirales > Acutalibacteraceae > Eubacterium_R. Next base: position 3,643 of record CALZMC010000057.1, on the reverse strand, counting down.
TTGAGATTATTGACGAGTACGGTGCCGATGCCTTGAGATTTACTCTTGCAACAGGTAATTCTCCCGGAAATGATATGCGTTTCTCTGATGACAAGGTTAAGGCATCTCGTAATTTTGCAAATAAGCTTTGGAATGCTGCCCGTTTTGTTCTTATGTATCTTGATGATGAGTTTGAATATAACGGACTGCCGACTGACTTGGCTATTGAGGACAAGTGGATTGTTTCAAAGGTTAACACTCTCGCAAAAGAGGTAACAGAAAACCTTGAGGGCTTTGATTTAGGTATCGCAATCCAAAAGCTATATGACTTTATTTGGGACGTATTCTGCGATTGGTATATCGAGATTGCAAAGATTAGATTACAGGGCGATGATAAGAAGGCGAAGGATACTGCTATTTCTGTTCTCGTTTATGTTTTGACCGATATTCTAAAGCTTCTTCATCCGTTTATGCCGTTCATTACAGAAGAAATCTATCAGGCTATTCCACACGATTACGAGTCAATTATGATTTCAAGGTGGGTTGAGTTTGATGATGCTCTCGCTTTTGAAAATGAAGAGACAGAGATGGAGAGAATTATGAAGTCTATTCGCGCTATTCGTAACAGAAGAAGCGAAATGAACATTCCTCCGTCTCGCAAGGCTACCGTAAATGTAGAAACTGCTTTTTGCGATACATTTAATATGGGTGTCGAATTCATTAAGAGACTTGCCTCGGCTAATGAGGTAAATGTCGGCGACAGCTTTAATGATTTAGGAAATACAGTAACCATCATCACAGATGATGCAAAAATCTATATCCCTATGGGCGACCTTATTGACTTTGAGGCAGAGAAAAAGCGTCTTGAAAAGGAGCTTGCACAGGCACAGGATAAGCTCGACTTTATTATGAAGAAGCTAAATAATCCCGGCTTTGTAAATAAAGCACCCGAAAAGGTTGTTGCACAGAATAAGGAAGATGCGGCAATGCTTGAGGAAAAGATTTCAAACATCAAGAATTCTATCAATAATTTAGGATAATTATGGATTACAGCGAAGCTCTAAACATAATACAAAAAAAGCAAAGCCTTGGCATTAAGCCGGGGCTTTCTCGCATTGAGACATTTCTTAACAGCATTGACAATCCGCAGGATAAGATTAAGATTATTCATATCGCAGGAACTAACGGAAAGGGTACTGTCGCAAATACTATTGCGTCTGCGTTAATGAAAAACGGTTATAGGGTAGGTCTTTTTACAAGTCCTTATATCATTGATTATCGCGAGCAAATTCAAATTAATAATGAGTATATCGCTAAGGACAGACTTGCCGATTATGTAGAAAAATATCACGATAACGACCTGACTGAATTTGAGCTTTTGACAGCGATTATGTATAAGTATTTTTGTGACGAAAATGTTGATTGGGCTATTGTTGAGTGCGGTATGGGTGGCAGAGGAGACGCTACAAATGTTGAAAAAAGAAACATTGCCGTTCTTTGCTCGATTTCGCTTGACCATACAAACTTTCTTGGAAATACAGTTGAAGAAATCACAAAAGAAAAAGAGGGAATCATTAAGCCTGATTGCCCCTGCTTTAGATATGAGAGTACAGGCGATTTTAATAAAGATAACCTAACTCTTGCAAAAAAGGTTATAAAGCATCTCGGTCTAAATGATGATATTGAGCTTGTAAGGCCACTTGCCCGTCAACAGAAAATAGGCAATGTTTTGGTTGACGGAGGCCATAACGTTGAGGCGGGAAAAGCACTTGCACCAATGCTGAATAACGAGGTTGCGCTAATCGGTATGATGGCAGATAAAAATGTTGACGGCTATTTGGATTTAGTAGCAAGAAAATGCAAAATGATTATCACAACTACGCCGAATAACCCTCGCTCAATGAATTCAAATGAGCTAAAGACTATTGCCGAAAAATATTGTGACAACGTTGTTTCTGTTGAAAATCCTCTTGATGCAATAGACTATGCAAAGAAAAACGGCTTAACTCTCGTTTGCGGTTCGTTTTATTTAATAAGAGAAATAATAAAAGAATTACTTTAACACCAAAATTTGATAAATTATTTAATACCAATCTGTTACATTATTACCGTTACACTAACAGATTGGTATTTTTTTATTTGGAGTGAAAGCTATGAATGTTACGATTGAGGCAAGCGGAAGCGTTGTAATTGCCTATCTTATCGGCGAGATAGACCACCATACTGCCGGTGCAGTCAGGGACAAAATTGACGATGCAATTATGGCAAAAAAGCCTTCGCATCTAATCATTGATTTTAGAAATGTTACATTTATGGACTCGTCGGGCATAGGCTTAGTTATGGGCAGATATAGGCTCATTCAGTCGATTATGCCTACTGCGTCTTTGGAAATAAAAAATGTAACAAAGCAAACAAAAAAGATTATGGAGCTGGCAGGGCTCGGAAGAATTGCAATTATTAAGGAGCAGGAAAATGAAAAGAATTAATGAATTTAAGCTAACTATTGACAGCCGAAGCATAAACGAAAGCTTTGCGCGTGTTGTTGTGTCGGCATTCGTTACACCGCTTGACCCGACACTTGAGGAAATCGCAGACCTGAAAACTGCCGTCAGCGAGGCAGTAACTAACTGCATTGTTCACGCCTATAAGGATACATACGGAAAGATTTTTATTACAGGTGCGATATATGAAAGCAATACCGTAAAGCTGACTGTTCGTGACAAGGGCTGTGGTATTGACGATATAGGAAAGGCGATGACGCCTCTTTTTACAACAGGCGAGGGCGACAGGGCAGGACTTGGCTTTACTGTTATGGAGAGCTTTTGTGACAAAATCAGCGTAAGGTCAACGCTTGGCAAGGGCACGACCGTCACACTAACAAAAAAGATAGCCGGTAAGGTACAATGGTAGATACCGAAAGAGAAGAAAAAATAAGCGAAAATTTAGGGCTTGTTCATTCTATTGCAAATCGTTTTCGAGGCAGAGGAGTCGATTATGAGGATTTGTTTCAAAACGGGTGCGTAGGACTGATAAAGGCTGTTGACAATTTTGACGAAAGCAAGGGCTTTGCTTTTTCAATATACGCCGTGCCTGTCATTATGGGCGAGATAAAACGGATTTTTCGTGACGGCGGAGCTATTAAGGTCAGCCGAGCGCTAAAGGATAAGGCTATAAAGGCACAGGCTATTCGTGAAAAATTTATGGCTCGTGAGCTGAGAGAGCCGACCGTCAGCGAGCTGTCAAATTTGCTTGATACAACACCTGAGGAGACTGCCGAGATACTTAATGTTATATCGCCTATGCTGTCGCTGAATTCGGGTGGCGATGACGGAGATGAGTGCATTGACGTTCCGGTTGACGAAAGCGAACAGCTTTTTGACAGATTATCCGTATCTCAGCTGATGTCTCATCTAAATGATACCGAAAGACAGATAATTGATATGCGATATTATAAGGGCTTAACGCAGTCAACGGTAGCAAAGGCACTTGGAGTGTCGCAGGTGCAAATATCGAGAAAGGAAAAATCAATACTAAAAAAGCTTCGAGAATTAATATAAAACGGCATTGCAGAAAAATCTACAATGCCATCAGACTGTCGATAAAGTGGTCTGAACCACGCCAAAAATATAATTAAACAAACCTTATTTTGCCTCCATTGTGCAAA
>CALZMC010000056.1 GCA_945788455.1 uncultured Clostridia bacterium | reverse complement strand
CGCTCCGTCAGATAATCCCGAGCTTGCAATGATAATTATTGTTGATGAGCCTAATCAGGATTTAGGCGGCGGTGCTTTGTGTGCACCAATTGCCGCAGAGGTTATCGAGGAGGCAATGGCTGTACTTGGCATAGAGCCTAAGTATGACGAAAAAGAGGTTAAAAAGCTTTCAGCCTATACTCCTAATGTTACAGGCAAGTCGCTAAGCGATGCAAAGAAAATGATTAGCGAATATAAGCTAAAGGCAGTAGTAATCGGCGATGGCGACAAGGTAACTCGCCAAAACCCGACAAGTGCCTCAACAATTCCAACAAACGGAACCGTATATCTTTACACAAATGATGCTAAAAAGCAGACGGTTAAGGTTCCTAACTTTAACGGCTTAACAGTTAATGAGGCAAAGAGTCTTGCCGGCGACTGCTTCTTGAATATTGAAATAAAGGGCAATAGTCTTGACAGCGGTAATGTTGTCGCATCAAGACAAAGCGAGGAAAAGGACGCAACTGTCGAAAAGGGTACGGTTATTAAGGTAACATTTAAGAATACCGATTCGGTACTTGACTAAAATAATTAAGGGGATAAATCAATGAAACTTTCACAAATTCTAAAGAACATAAATGTGCAGAATAATTATCCTGATGTTGACGTGTTAGATGTTACACAGGATTCAAGACTTGTAAAGGACGGCTCACTGTTTGTGTGCATAAAGGGTGCTGCGTTTGACGGTCACTCTGTTGCCGATGAGATGCTCAATAACGGCGCAGTCGCAGTCATTGTCGAGCGAGATTTAGGTCTTGATAATCAGGTTATTGTTGAAAATTCGCGTGCAGTTTTTTCACAGATATGTGCAAATTTCTTCGGTAATCCTGCCGACAAGCTAAAGCTAATCGGCTTAACAGGCACTAACGGAAAAACAACTACAACATTCCTGATTAAGCAAATATTAGAGAATGTCGGAAAAAAGGTTGGACTTATCGGTACAGTCCAAAATATGATTTGTGATGAAATTTATCCTGCAAAATATACAACTCCCGACCCATACGAGCTTCAAAAGCTGTTTTCAATGATGGTTGAGGCTGAATGTGAATACTGTGTCATGGAGGTTTCGTCACAGGCACTCGCACAGGGCAGAGTAAACGGATTAAGGTTCAAGCTCGGTGCATTCACAAACTTGACTCAAGACCATCTTGATTATCACAAGACTTGGGAGAATTACTTTAATTCAAAGAGAATTTTATTTGAAAACTGCGAAATTGCCGTAACTAATGCTGATGACGAATACGGTCTCGAAATTGTAAAGGGACTTGATTTTGAAAAGCTTGTTACCTATGCAGTCGATACAAATAATGCAAGCTTTGTTGCTAAGAATGTCACATTTAAGCCAAACGGTGTTGAATATGAGCTTGTAGGCGACACAATCGGTAGATGCTATTGCCCGATTCCGGGAAGATTTTCGGTTTATAATTCACTGTGCGCTGCAACATGTGCGCTCGCTCTCGGAATTGGCTTTAATGATGTTCTCGGTGCTATCAGCAAGTCTAACGGAGTTAAGGGCAGAATTGAGGTTGTACCTTGTGACAGGGACTTCACAATTATTATCGACTATGCTCATTCTCCTGACGGACTCGAAAATATCATTTCCTCTTTAAGAGAAATAGCCAAGGGCAGAGTAGTAACAGTATTTGGCTGCGGCGGAGACAGAGATAAGACAAAGAGACCTAAGATGGGCAGGATTGCCGCAGAGCTTTCCGATTTCTGCGTTGTTACATCCGATAACCCGAGAAGTGAAAATCCAAGCGAAATCATTAAGGATATTCTTGTCGGTATGCAGGGGATTGATACTCCGTATGAGGTTGTTGAACTTCGCTATGATGCAATCGAATATGCAATAAGGAATGCTCAAAAGGATGACATTATTCTTCTTGCCGGCAAGGGACACGAAACATATCAGATTTTGCCGACAGGAACAATTCACTTTGACGAGCGCGAGGTTGTCAGCGAGATTCTTTCAAAGCTCTAAATCATTAACGATTAACGAGTATTTTAAAATATTACAGCAAAAAATCAGTTCATAAATCCAAAAGGAAATTGAAATGGAATTATTAAGCTTAAAGGAAATTGCACAGGCTTGTGGAGGGAGCTTTAATAACGATTGCGAAATCAACGGCGTGTGCATAGATACAAGAAAAATCACGAAGGGTTGCCTGTTTATTTGTATAAAGGGCGAAAGATTTGATGCTCATCAGTTTGCGCAGGAGGCTCTTGACAAGGGTGCCGGCGCTGTAATGATACATAAGGATATAGAGCTAAGCGGAAATTATGTTAAGGTAGCTGATACATCAAAGGCGCTTCTTGATTTAGGCGGATATTATCGCAGTAAGTTTAATATCCCGATTGTTGCTCTTACAGGCTCGGTCGGTAAGACAACGACAAAGGAATTTACTTATCTTGTTGTAAACTCAAAATATAATGCAATAAAAACCTTAGGAAATCTTAATAACGAAATCGGGCTACCCCAAATGCTGTTTCAAATCGACAATAGCATTGAGGCGGCAGTAATTGAAATGGGTATGAACCATTTTGGCGAAATTCATAATCTTACTACTGCAACAAAGCCGACTCTTGCCCTGATAACGAATATCGGTGTATCTCATATCGAAAATCTTGGCTCAAGAGAGGGTATCCTAAAGGCAAAGCTCGAAATTCTTGACGGCTTGGAAAAGGGCGCGACTCTTATTCTAAACGCAGACAACGACCTACTGTCAACAGTAAAAAATGATGATTACAACATTGTCTTTTACGGTATTGACAGCGGAGACTTCAAAGCGAAAAATATCGTTGAATCTGACGGCGCGACATCATTTGAAATTGATTATTTCGATAAATCTCAAAAAATCACAATTCCGACTATCGGAATTCACAATGTATATAACGCACTTTCGGCATTTGCAGTCGGCTATTATCTCAATATTGAACCGCAAAAGTGTGCAGACGCACTTTCAGCTTATCAGCCTGAGGGCATGCGCCAAAGGAGTGTTAAGGTTCGTGACATAACCTGCATTGAGGATTGCTACAATGCAAGCCCCGACAGTATGAAGGCCGCTATCACAACTCTCTCGAACACTCAGGGAAAAAGAAAAATTGCCGTGCTCGCCGATATGCTTGAGCTTGGCGATTATTCGAGAGAGGCGCACACACAGGTTGGTGTTATGGTGGCTGAAAATAATATTGATTATCTCTTGACCTACGGTCCTGACTCAAAATATATCGTTGAGGGTGCAAGGTCAAAGGGTATGAATAATGCGTATTGCTATGACACAAAGGAGGAGCTTGCAGAAAATCTTAATGCTCTTATTAAGTCGGGCGATACAATAATCTTTAAGGCTTCGAGAGGTATGAAGCTTGAGGATGTAATCCATAGTGTATATGATAGGTGGGGAAAATAATGGAAGGTACAATTATCAGCATAATTATCTCATTTGGAATTACGGCAGGCTTGGGATTTATCATAATCCCTTGGTTAAGAAAACTAAAATTCGGTCAAACTATTTTAGAAATCGGTCCATCATGGCATAAGTCAAAGCAGGGCACACCGAATATGGGCGGTCTGATGTTCATTATCGGTATTATTGCTTCGTTTGTTATTTCATCAATTCTTTGTGTATTTGCATTTAATAATCAAATCGAGACTAATGACATAATGAATGCCCAAAATCACAGAGATTTAGTTTTGCTCATTTCAGGCTTGGTTTTGGCACTTGGCTTCGGCGTTGTCGGCTTTACTGATGATTTCATCAAGATTAAGCTAAAGAGAAATGAGGGCCTGTCAGCAAAGCAAAAAACACTCGGTCAGCTTATTATGACCTTTGGATTTATCCTAACTCTGTGGCTTTCTCATAACACAAGCTGGACTATTCCGTTCATCGGCACAGTGAATTTTGAAAAAAATCTCTTTACTGCTATCGTATTTTGGGAAGTATCGTTTTTCATCGTTTACGGCTGTGTTAACTCCGTAAATCTAACAGACGGCATTGACGGTCTATGCTCATCGGTAACTGTAACAGTTGCAGTTTCGTTCATTATTCTCGGTCAAATGATGTCATTTATCGGAATGAAGATATTTGCAGGTGCACTGCTCGGCGGTGTTCTCGGCTTTCTCTGTTGGAACTGGAATCCCGCAAAAACATTTATGGGCGACACAGGCTCACTGTTCTTGGGAGGAATGGTAGTTGCACTCGGTTATATTTCTAAATGCCCGCTGATTCTATTGCCAATCGGTATCGTTTATGTTTGCGAGACAATGAGTGATATTATCCAAATCGGATATTTCAAAATCACTCACGGCAAGCGCGTATTTAAAATGGCTCCTATCCACCACCATTTTGAGATGTGTGGCTGGAAGGAAAAGAAAATTTGCGTTGTATTTTCACTCGTTAATGCTATTGGCTGTGCTATCGGTATAGCAGTTATGTATTTTGGAGTATATGCAAGATAATTATTAATTAGAAATCAACTGAAAGGAGTATGCAGTATGGCTCAAAATTCATCACGCGCTGATGATAAAATAATTAAGGCTAAAACAATATTCGGAATACCAAAGGATGCATTTTTTGTAACCGGCAGTATAGATATTCCTTTTTTAGCTGTTACTATTGCAATACTAACAATAGGACTTGTTATGCTCTTTTCAGCAACATATCCGTATGCGTATTATAATCGAAATCACGATTCCTACTATTTCTTTACAAGACAGCTTATCTTTGCAATAGCAGGACTCGTTGCAATGTTCGTTATGTCGAAGATTAATTATAAATGGCTCAAGGTTGCATCAAAGCCACTATTAGTAGTAACAATACTATTATTAATGCTCGTTCTTGTTTATCACACTGATGTGGGCGGTGCAGACGGCTCTAACTTTAAACGTTGGATTCCGCTTCCGGGCGGATTTACATTTCAGCCGTCCGACCTTGCAAAATTTACTATTATCCTAACCTTTGCGGCATATATCAGTAGGTTTTATGCCCAAATGAAAAGCTTTAAATACGGTATCGCTATTCCTCTTGGAATTATTGCAGTATTCTGCGGATTAATCTTTTTAGAGCATCATATGTCCTGTACAATTTTGATGTTTTTAATCGGTGCAACACTTATGTGGTGCGGAGGCAGCGATTGGAGGCTGTTTGCGTTCGGTATGGCAATGATAGTGCTTGTTGCGTTTGTAGTCATTACAGCTCCCGATTTGCTCGAAAACTATGCAGGCGACAGAATAAAGGCATGGCTTGATAAGGACTATGACCCACGCGGTGCAAGATGGCAGACGAATAATTCACTTTATGCAATCGGCTCAGGTGGACTGTTCGGCGTAGGTCTCGGAAATTCAAAGCAAAAATATATGTACGTATCAGAGCCTCAAAACGATTT
>CALZMC010000055.1 GCA_945788455.1 uncultured Clostridia bacterium | reverse complement strand
TGTCAATATCCGAAAGCACAGGATTTTTTGCACCCATTTTCTTTTCAACTATATGCGTAACGGGATGAAGCCTTTTAAGCAGCTTTGCCATAGCCTCATACATCGGCGTACCCTTAACATAAGGCTCGTTACCGACAAATATATTTCGTACAAGCTCAATTCCCACATCTCTTGCAAGCCTGTTTTCAATGCTTTTGTCAACCTTAAAGCAAAGGAGTCTGCCAAGCTTTTTAAGTGTAAAGCCGTCAAGAATTTTCTTTGCAGGAGCAGGGAGAATCTCGTCCATTTTCCAGTTAATCATTCTGTCAAAACGCCACTGAAAATACTCTTTAGCAGTTTTTCCCTGCTTGTCATAATTGAAATCATCAATGGTGTATGATTTGATGTTAACCGAATCATCCTCAAAGGTCACCTTTCTGTATGCACAGGGACAGCCAACAAAGCAGCCTGTTTGTACATCTGTAATGGTATTGCACTTTTCGGTGGTGTAATCCGTTATTGCCTGTGCGTGCATATGACCTGTAAATATTAAATCAAGTCCTCCATCGGCAAATTCTTTGGCACGCTTTTCCCAATCGGTTAATTTTGCAACCCCGATTAAATTCATAATAGGTGAGAACGGTAAAAGCGGATAGTGTGTCATTGCAAATATGTAATCCCCTGCATCGTGAGCCTTTTTAATCTCATCAAGCGCCCACTGCATTTGGTCATCCCACAAGCCTTTAAAGCTCTTGCAGTCACCGTCACAGTTAAGGGCAAGGAGCCTTACACCGTCGGCAAGCTGAGCAACATAGCTCATACTTTCACGGTGCTCGCTTATTGCATCGCCGAAGCCGAAATCCTTATAAAAATCACGTAGTTCATTACGTGGCATACCCTTAACAGGTATCAATTCGTCACCGTCAAATTCAACAGGCTCGCCGTCCTCGCAATAATCGTGACGAGCGGTTATTATATAGATTTTTTTACCCTGTTCTTTCAGCTTATAAAGCCTTTCTCTAAATCCGATATGGCTTTGGTATTCACCACGGTAAACCAAATCACCGGGAATAAGAATAACATTTGTATCCTTATCCTGTGCTATCTGTTCAAAGCCTGCATCAATTATTGCAGGTGTTTCAGCAACACATTTTTGGTCGGTTTTGCTTCTTTTTTCATAAGCAGGTCCTGTTCTCTTAAACGAGCTGTCATAATAATGAGTATCTGTAACAAGAAAAAAGGAAAAAGGTTTTTCCATACAATCATCCATTCTGTCATATTTATTTATAAAGTAACACATCGTAAGGTATATCTTGATTTAAAATTTCATTAATTTCTTTGAAATATTTAATATTTCCTCTTTCGTTAAATTAATTAACGTGATACCTTAATAATATCAAAAAAAGCAAATAGAGTCAACCATAATATTTTCATTCTTGAAACAAATACAACTTATTGTTCACATTCAGCAATGATATAAAATATCTGCTGTAATGATATTGTGTTTGGCGGTAATATTGTGAAAGAAATATGACTGATAAAACAGCTGAAATATCGATGTGTCAAAAGTAATTTATCGTAAGCAAGTCAAAAAAAGAAGTAATCGGCACTATTCAGTGCGATTTGTTCAACATACTGAATTTTATATCCTAGCTTTATCTTGAGTGACGCAACTTATCTGTAATATGCAGGAAGTTGTGTCTTTTAATTTCTTTGACGTGTAGTTTTGATTAATTGCTTATATGCTTTCGGTGTAACACTATACTTCTTCTTGAACGTATTAATAAATGCCGATGCTGACGTATAACCGCATCTTATTGCACATTCCTCTACAGATATATTTTCCTGCTCTAAAAGAGTTGCAGCCATTGCCATTTTAGCCTCATATCTTAATTTTTTAAATGATGAACCATAGTATTCCATAATAATTCTTTCTGCCTGACGAGGAGAAACGCCCATATTTTTAGCAAAATCACTTAGGGTTACTTTACTGCAATCCTCTAAGAGAAGTTGGTCAAGAATCCAAGAACGATTTTCATTTAGGTCACTGCTTGTCATCAAATCAGCAGGTGCTCTTTCTGCAGGATAATACAGTCGTGTCATTTCTACTATCAGTCTGATTGCAAGTGAAGACAAAATATTCTCTTTAAGAAATTCATCACTCGTATTTTCTTCAAGCATTGTTTTAAAAATATGCCTGATTGCAGCATTGCTTTTGCCTATCCAAAATGGCTTTGAGGTAAACAATTCAAAAACCTTATCAGATTTTTGTGATTTGGAAATTTTAAAATATACACATAGCTCGTGCATAGGATTTTTAAAATCAGGTGTTTGCTTATGTAATACATTCGGACCGGTGACATAAAGAGAGTTTTTTGATAAATCATATCTTCCGTACTCTGTATCCAAAATACCATTGCCACCGTCAATAAGATGAAGCTCATACCCATTTTTTGTATGTGCGTGCATCATAACGGTTTCGTCAATGGTGCCTGAATAAATTTTGAATATCTGAACCTTGCCTTCATTATAATAAAATGTTATTGCCACATAAAACACCTCTTTCTTATTGTATCAGTATAAACAATCTTTATCAAGCAAAAATTTAATTAAAACGACATAATATTGATATTTATGGCGTTTTAATGTCTTTGTTTTTTATCGCAAAACAAATATACTATAATTGTATTATAAAATAATGGAGGTAAAAAAATGAAAATTACAGTAATAGGCGGTGGAGGGGTCCGCTCAATGTTTCTTGCCAAAAGCATTGCTCAAAAGGCAGAACGACTGAATATTAACGAGCTTTGCTTTATGGATAACAATGAGGAAAAGCTAAGAATATACGGTGGTATGGCATCACACGTAGCAAAGCTTCTTTGCCCTAAAATGAAATTCAGCCTGACAGCAGACGCAGTTGAGGCTGTTACAGATGCTGATTATGTTATAACAACAATCCGTGTCGGCGAGGACGATATGCGTGCCAAGGATGAACGCATTGCTCTTAACAAGGGCGTTCTCGGTCAGGAAACAACAGGTGCGGCAGGCTTTTCCTTTGCTATGAGAAGTATTCCTGCTCTTGCTGAATACTGCGAGCTTATAAAAAAATATTCAAAGAAAAATGTTAAGGTGTTTAATTTTACAAATCCTGCAGGTGTAGTGTCACAGACCCTGCGTGATATGGGCTATGATTTTACATACGGTATTTGCGATGCACCGTCAGGTATGCTTCGCTCCTTTGCACTTCTTTATAACGAAAGTCCCGATAACATAAGCGGTGAGGTTTACGGACTTAATCATCTGTCCTATTTCAAAAGCATTACTCTTAACGGAAAAGAGATAACAAATGAGCTTATTGAAAATGACGATGCCTACAAAAAAACAGATATGCGTTATTTCAGTAAGGAGCTTTTAAAGGACAGAGGCGCAATACTTAACGAATATCTGTATTATTTCTATTACAGAGAAAGGGCTGTCAAAAACATCTTAAATGCTCAGCAGACAAGAGGCGAGCAGATAAGAGATATCAATAAAAATATGACAGCCGAGCTTTCCGAAATGGATATTGAAAATAACTTTGAGGGCTGTCTTCAAATATTCAACAAATGGTACGGAATGCGCGAGGGCAGTTATATGGCAAGCGAAACAGGCGAAAAGCGTACAACTCCGTGGCATTTTGATATTTATGAAGAAGACGACGGCGGTTATGCAGGTGTTGCACTCAGGTTTATTGAAACCGCTCAAAGCGGTAAAACAGGTACAATGATTATGTGCATCCCCAATGATGGTTCAATCGAGGGATTAAAGGACGATGATGTTGTTGAAATCACCTGTGATGTTAATGCAAACGGCTGTAAGCCTCACCGTATCGGCAGGGTTGATGAGCAAAATCTTGAAATAATCCGTCGTGTCAAGATTTATGAACGCCTTGCCTCAAAGGCAATAAGAGAAAAGGACAGAGCGTCGGCAATTCAGGCGCTTACACTTCATCCACTTGTAAATTCCTATTCTCTTGCCTGTGAATTAGTTGATGAGTATATTGAACACAATAAGGAGTACAGCAATGGCTGGAAATAATAATTTTGTTGCAGGAATAGGCAGTACAAATGTTGATTTGCTGTATTTCGGACTTGAAAAATTGCCAAACGAGGGCGAGGAAATTTACAGTAAGGATTTTTCCTTACAGCTTGGCGGCGGAGTTCCTGCAACCTTAATCAATCTTGCAAGACTTGGAATTCCTTCAAAAATAGCAACAGAGCTTGGCAGGGATATGTTTTCCTTGTTTGCAACAGGTGAATTTGAAAAAGCAGGTGTTAAGCCGCTCAATTTATATAAAGGGCAGGATATGCGCTTGAATGTTACAAGCGCAATGATTACACCGAGGGACAGAACCTTCATTTCGTACGGCAACGGAAATGTTGAAGCAACAGATGAGGCTTTGGACGAGGCTTATAAAATGTGTCACGGCGCAAGGATAGTGATTATGCAATGCGGGGGATTTTTGCCCGTTTACAAAAAGCTGAAGGCAGAAGGCACAATATTAGTCTTTGACTGTGGCTGGGACGAAAATATGAGCCTTGAAGCATATCAAAAATACCTTGATGTTGCCGATTATTACACACCTAATCAAAAGGAAGCTCTCAAAATAACAGGAACAGACACTCCCGAAAAGGCGGCAAAAATCTTATCAAATTATTTTGAAAATGTAGTTGTAAAGCTTGATAAGGACGGCTGTCTCGGTATGCAAAACGGTAATTCCTTTATTGTTCCGACTGCTCTGAATGTTGAATGTGTGGACTCAACAGGCGCCGGAGATGCGTTTCTTGCAGGCTTTATTTATGGCTTGTTTTATGACAAGCCGTTTGCAGACTGCATCTTATTCGGCAATATCACGGGCGGAAAATGTGTTACAGAGGTTGGCTGTCTTAGCACTTATGTTACGGAAAATGAGCTTTTGACACGGCATAAAACGCTTAAAAATCAGATGATGCTGTGAATGAAAGCAGGGGAGGTAATGAGTAAATGAGTGCTTTAAATACCGAAAAGGAAAAACGCTATGTCGGTGTAAAAGAAAACTTAGCATATGGTTTTGCAAATGCAGGTCAGGTATTCGGCTACAATCTTGTCGCAGGCGGTTACCTTTCTCTGTTTTTTACAAAGGTGTTCGGCATACCTGCACAAGCAGTATCTACTATGATTCTCTTCTTAGGTATATGGGATACAATAAATGACCCTTTAATGGGAGGAATTATTGACAAAACCCGAACAAGATACGGCAAGCTTAGACCTTATCTGCTGATTGTTCCGATACCTCTTTCAATTGCAACGATATTGCTGTTTTCAGGTCCGCTGATTTTAGCGGATGCAAAAACCACGACAATAAAAATTATATATATGTATATATCGTATATAGTGTGGGAATTGTTTTATACGCTTGGCGACGTTCCGTTTTGGGGAATGAGCTCGGCAATCAGTCCAAATCCCTCCGACAGAACAAGGGCAATCTCAAGCGCTCGTTTCCTGAGCGGACTGATCGGCGGA
>CALZMC010000054.1 GCA_945788455.1 uncultured Clostridia bacterium | reverse complement strand
TGAAAACGAGCGTATTCGCCGCCGTAGAGAATGTATTCAGTGTGGAAAACGATTTACGACCTATGAGATTATCGAGGACGTGCCTATTATCGTAATTAAAAAGGATAAGAGCCGTGAGGTATTCGACAGAAACAAGATTTTAAAGGGTATGCTTCGCGCCTGTGAAAAGCGCTCTGTTACTATTTCGGAGCTTGAGGATGCCATCAGCGATATTGAGGCAACTCTCCAGTCAGCAGTTGACAGAGAGGTTACTTCATCATATATCGGCGAGCTTATTATGGAAAAGCTAAAGCTCATTGATGAGGTCGCATACGTTCGCTTTGCATCTGTTTATAAGGAGTTCGACTCAGCAGAATCATTTAAGGAATATATCTCAAAAATGTAATTATATAAAAATCAAGGACAGACGATTTTTCGCCTGTCCTTTACTTTTGCCTAATGCAGTTACTCAAGTGCGTCTCTTACAACATTTCCTGCGTTGTCAACTGCTCCGCCGACACCGTCTGCTAAATCGTCAACACCGTTACCGATATCATCGCCGATTCTGTCAGCCTTTGATGATGCCTCATTTGTTACACCATCGTTGTCCATATCGTTGTCTCTTGTTGTGTTGTTGTCAGCATTAGTTGTATTGGTAGTGTTATTGCGAGTTGTTGTTTGTGCAATAGAGGTTGACGGATTTGTTGATGAAAGATTGCCTCTGTTGTTATTTGCACATCCCATAAATACAGTTGCAATAATTGCAATAGCAAGAGTAATGATTAAAATTTTACTTTTCATTTCTATACTTCCTTTCATAAATATGATTGCCGTAATTTTTTTAATTATTCAAAAAATTATTTTGTCAGCGTTCCTCCGTCACTGTAAAGCAAAAGCAAAATGTTTTCTTCAACACCGGTTTCACTGTTGACATAAACTAAAACCTCTTCGCCCGTTTCCTGACTTTCACAGTGGAATTCATAGCATTGTGCCTCGAGTCCGTTTTCAAGCGGAATGATACATTTTTTGCTGTCTAAAACAGTAAGATAAGGGCTTAATCTCTTTTGTGCGTCATTTAGCTTTATGCCTGACTTAAATTCATTTCGCTCAATGTGATTAGTGATATATCCCTCTGCCTCAAGTGATACTATTTTTCCGTCAGCCATAGATACTCCGACCTTGACTAAATCGCTGTAACATACAACATCCTTTTGAGAATATGCAAAGTTTACAACAAGAACATTATTATCGCACATATAATATGTTTCCTTCATATTCTCATATCCAAGCTTGTCTAAATATGACTTTGCGATATTTCGGGCGTTTTCTTCGCTAATAGCACTTTTACTTATTTTTCCGCCGTAAAGGATATAGGCGATATATCCGCCCTGCTTTGTTACACCGATTGTTCTTTGACCGCAGCTAAAGGTGTAACAAGGAATAGTGCCTTTGTCTTCGTCCTCAAAATTCAACTGCTTTTCGTTGCAGTTTAGAGCTGTTGCAGCTATTTTTTGAGCCTCGTCCTTATTAAATGAGTCCTTGTCTTTTATTAGACTTGCAGACCTGTTCAAAACAGCATCGGCAAACGGACCGTCATATAAAAGAGTGGGGTAGTTTTTGAATGCTTTTTCAACGCTCGACATATCTGTTGAAAGAGCATTTACCTGAATGTTCTTGCTGTTTTTAACATTACTGCCTGTGATTTTTCCACCGTTGTTGCATACAGAAACCATAGTGCTTACAGAGTCATTAATGGATTGTGCATAATGGAGCAGGGTTGATAAATTCTTGTGCTCCTTTTCGCTGACTTTTTCGCCTGATGCAATTTTGTTTGCAATATAATTTGCAAAGTCGGCGGACTGGCTGATGAATCTGTATGTTGAGCTTAAATTCATTTGACCGACCGGCAGGCGAGACAATGCCTCCTTTGCACCCTCACATTCACTGTATAGGCTTGAGCTGATATCAAGAAGCATTTTATCCGAATTTGAATAAATGCTTTTTGTCAGGTCTGTTTCAATACTGTCAAGCGACTCCGACAGCTCGTTTAGACTTTGCTGATACGAATTTTCAAGCTGCATTTTATAATAGCGAGAATTGTTCATATTGATTATTGAAGATGCGCCTAAAACTATAATCAGCGTCAGCACAAACGATGTTATTCTAACATAGCTTCTAATTGTCATATAGATTACCTCCAATAACTATTTTTGCAAAAAAATCAAAAATCATACAAAAAATCTCGAAAAAAGCATTTTATTATTTTATTTTATATGTTACAATAATAAAGATTATATAATGGAGTATTGTTGTTATGTCAAAAAAAGAGATGAAAAAGAGAATAGTTGTAAAGGTCGGAACGTCAACCTTAACCCACAAAACAGGAAAAACAAATATTGCTCGAATGGCAAAGCTTGCGTCGGTTTTATCCGATTTAAAAAATGCAGGAAACGAGGTTGTTCTTGTATCGAGCGGTGCGATTGCTGTCGGCTCGGTTAAGCTCGGCTTTAAGTCAAAGCCCACCACAACTCAAGGTCTGCAGGCATCAGCTGCTGTCGGTCAGTGCGAGCTTATGTTTTTGTATGATAAGCTTTTCAGCGAATACAGCGTTGTTGTCAGTCAGCTGTTATTCTCTGCCGACACACTTGAAAACCCACAGGAAACAGGTCATCTCATTGATACCTTTAATCAGCTTTTAGAATACGATGCTCTTCCTATTATTAACGAAAATGACTCTGTATATGTCGAGGAGCTTTTGAACGGCGATAACGATTGCCTCAGCGCAAAGGTTGCTACTCTTATCGGAGCCGATTTGTTAATCCTTCTAACTGATACAGACGGACTGTATAACGACAACCCAAGCAAAAATCCTGATGCAACACTGATTAGCAGGGTTGACGAAATTAACGATGAGATTTTTGCTATCGCAGGAGATGCAGGAGAAAAGGGAACTGGTGGCTTTGCTACAAAAATTAAGGCTGCAAAGATTGCAACCGACAAGGGTATTCCCGTTGTTGTTATGAACGGCGAAAAGCCTACCGATTTATATAAGGTGCTTGACGGTCAGAGCATCGGTACATATTTTAGCGCAAAGGGTGAATAAAATGCTTGAACAGCTTGGCATTAATGCAAAAAAGGTAGCAGGTATCTTAACTACCGTTACAACCGAACAAAAGAATAATGCTTTAATCGAAATCAGTAATGCGTTATTATTGCGCGCTGATGAAATAATTAAGGCTAACAACATTGATATTGAAAACGGAAAAATGGCAGGACTAAATGCAGGTCTTATCGACAGATTAATGCTCGACCGAGACAGGATAGAGGGTATCGCAGACGCCTGCCGTCAGGTTGCAGAGCTTGATGACCCTTGTGGCAGAGTGCTCGAAACTGTCGTTAGACCAAACGGTCTTGTTATAAAAAAGGTTTCCTGCCCAATGGGTGTTATCGGCATCATATATGAGGCAAGACCTAATGTTACTGCCGATGCCGCATCTCTGTGCCTAAAGAGTGGCAACGCAGTTATTCTTCGTGGCGGCAAGGAGGCTATCGAGTCGAATAAGGCTATTGCGAAAATTATGCGTGATGCAATCGAAAAGGTCGGTATTCCTGCCGATGCCATTCAGCTTGTTGAGGATACAAGCAGACAGTCTTCAACAGAGCTTATGAGAATGAAAAAATATCTTGACTGCCTAATCCCGAGAGGCAGTAAGAATTTAATTCAGGCAGTTGTTGAAAATTCAACAGTTCCCGTTATCGAGACAGGCTCGGGTAATTGTCATATTTATGTTGACAGGGACGCTGATATTGATATGGCAAGCGAGATTATATTTAATGCAAAAACACAGCGCATTAGTGTTTGTAATGCCTGTGAAAGCCTTGTTATTCACAGTGATATTATTGATAGGGCATTGCCGAAAATTAAGGCTCGACTTGACGAAAAAAATGTTATTATCAAGGGCGATGAACGAGCAAGGGCCGTTTGTCCTGATTTAGAGATTGCTGACGAGGTCGATTTTGCAACCGAATATCTCGACTATATCATCAGCGTAAAAACTGTTGACAGTCTTGATGAGGCGATTGAACATATAAATAAAAATTCAACAGGTCACAGCGAGGCTATCATTACCGATAACGAGGATAATGCAAAAATATTTATGCAAAGAATTGACAGCTCATCGGTTTATCACAATGCGTCAACTCGATTTACTGACGGCGGGGAATTCGGCTTAGGTGCAGAAATCGGTATTTCTACCCAAAAGCTACACGCTCGCGGACCTATGGGATTAAGAGAGCTGACTACTACAAAATATTTGATTTTCGGAGACGGACAGGTTAGATAATGGACGACAAAAAAAGAGCAGAACAACGAAAAAAACGACAAAAAGAAAAAAAGAGAAATAAAGCAGGTAAGGTTATTCTATCCATAATTTCAATTATCATTATTGCTCTTGCATCATTTTTGATAACTATGAAGCTATGTGACCCTGACTTTACCGTTAAATCTATTATTCCAATGGATAAGGTAGAAAGCGCGGTAGTGTTTGTTAAGGAGGATATATTTAATCAGACCACAACTACTACCACAACTACAACAAAACCTACAACTACTAAGCCTAAGAATTACGATTATGACGAGTTTAGTGAGTTTAACTTCGATACCTCAATGCAGGGAAATCAGATAGGAAACCTCCTAAATAAATCCAACGGAGCTGTTACATATAGCTCTGCTTATATCTATTACAGCATTGACGGAAAGGGACTGTATAGATTTGAGCCTAACAGCGAGACTAATGCCAAGGTAAATGTTAAGGATTATCATTATACAAATTTGAATATTCTCGGCGATTATTTGTATTTTATTGACACGAAAACAAATAAGCTAAGACGCTCCCAAATCACAGGTGGAGATATGCTCGATATTGCGACTGATATTTCGTTTGCTTATTTGTATAGTGACAAGGTTTATTATATAGGTACCGATAATTCAGTAGGCTATATTAACACAAAGGATTTCGAAAAAAAGAGTCTCTATAAGGCACCTGCCGGAAAAGAGCTTTCATTTGTAGGCATTTCGCTTTCTAACATCTTCTTTACTCAATATGATACTGTTGCAGATTATTATGAGTATATTGCAGTTGATATCGAAAAGGGTACAAAAAGATTTTTCAGGGATGACAGCCGTAACGGAGAAATAATAAATATGCAGCTTGAGGGAGGCTTTTTCTATTATTACGAAAAGCAGGCAGACGGCTCATATAGCTTAATTCGACAAAAATTCGGCTCAGAAAAAACAGTAACACTACTCGAAAATTGTAAGGAGACCGATTATCCGGTTATTTATGACAACAGATTATATTATCTCGACAAAAGCGGTTCTGTGTTGAGCGCTAACGAGCTTAATATGAACTCAATGGATAAGAAAACTATGGTAAGAATGTACGATGCCGATGATACCGCTTCGGTCGGTGTGGGATACGGTTATCAGTATGTGTTCCTGTTCGGAAAGCCAAAGTCATCATCCGATATGCAGTACAGAGGTAGCTACAATTCGGGATATTTTTCTTCCAATTTG
>CALZMC010000053.1 GCA_945788455.1 uncultured Clostridia bacterium | reverse complement strand
ACCCGTAAGCTGTGTCGGTGGAGAGGGCTGTAAAAATTCCGAAAGCTGTAAGAGATATGTTTTTTGGAAAGAGCTTGATGATTTGATAGAGGATTTTCTGTCAAATAAAACCTTGGAGGATATTATTTAACATTAACTGATATGCAGGAAAAGGTAAGAACTACATTTAGAAAAATCGAATTACATAAAAAAGAGAGCTTTTATCTTATCGTAAGAGGTGTAGAGGTAGGACTATCGGCAGGACTTATTTCTGTATTATACAGATATTTGTTATCCTTCGCAGAGGACAAGCTGTATATGGCACTCGATTTTGTTAAGGGCAATCCTGTGAGAATAGCACTGTGGCTAATGCTTTTGAGTCTTATCGGTCTTGGCGTCTATTTTATTACCAAGTGGGAGCCGAAATCGGCGGGCTCGGGAATACCTCAAATTAACGGAGAGATAAAAGGATATTTTAGCCAAAGCTGGTGGAAGGTTATTATAGGAAAGCTTGTCGGCGGTACTGCGTCCGTGTTCGCAGGCCTTTCTCTTGGCAGAGAGGGACCGAGTGTTCAGCTTGGCGGTATGGCGGCAAAGGGAGTTGCAAAGCTGACTAAGGCAGATAAAACGACAGAGCTTCGTATGATTAGCTGTGGCGCAGGCGCAGGTATGGCTGCTGCGTTTAACGCACCCCTTGCAGGAATTATGTTTGTGCTTGAGGAGATACACCGTACATTTGACAAGAGTATTCTTTGTATGGGTATTGTGGCAACAATTACTGCTGATTTTACATCAAAGGTATTTTTCGGTCAAAGCACAATATTTAACTATGATACAGTTAATTTTCCGCTGAGATATTATTGGCTTCTTATTATAATTGGTATATTGCTCGGTGTCGGTGGTGCACTATATAATGTTATAATGGTATGGTCACAAAAGGTTTATAAGTCGATAAAAAGAATACCCAATTACATAAAGCTACCGTTTGTATTTTTTGTCAGCGGTGTTGTAGGACTTGTTATGCCACAGATTTTATGTGGCGGTCATAGTATGGAGGTTCTTTTGATAGAAAACAGACCGACTCTTATGATGCTTGTTATTCTTTTTGTAACAAAGTTTTTGTTCGGTGCCTTTTGCTTTGCGTCAGGAGCACCGGGCGGAACTCTTTATCCGCTTTGTATTTTGGGTACATATTTGGGTGCAATACTTGGCGGTGTGTCTATTGATATGTTTGGATTGGACGAAAGCCTGTGGGCAGAATTTATTGTTATAGGTATGGCAGGCTTTTTCTCATCTATTGTTCGCAGTCCTATTACAGGTATTGTGCTTGTCTTTGAGCTGACGGGAAATATGAATAATCTTCTGCCACTTGCAACGGTTAGTCTTATCAGCTATGCTACTGCAAATCTAATCGGTGTAAATCCGTTTTATGAAGCTCTGCTTGAGCGAATGATTAAGTCAGACGACAGCAGACCTGAATTTCATAATACAGACGAAAAGGTGCTAAAGACTTATGTTGTCCCTATGGGTAGCAAAATTGCAAAAAAGCGAATTTTAGATATTGATTGGGGAAAGCATTGCCTTGTTGTCAGCGTTGAGCGAAATGAGGTGTCGATTACACCAAAGGGCGAAACCGTAATCAAGGAAGGCGATGAGCTTGTAATTTTAGTAAGTCAGCGCCGTTTTTCTAAGGATAACGAAAGACTTGAAAGGCTAATTAACGGAGATTTGGTATGAAAATAAATCTATCGAGTGCAAAAAAGATTAATGAGCTAAAGGGCTTCGGTGCGTCTGCTTGCTGGTGGAGCCCGCAAATCAGCGATGAAAAAACTGCGAGCGAGGTTGCCGAATTATTATACGGCGACAACGGACTGAAAATGAATATCTATCGCTATAATGTCGGTGGCGGATACGAAGACGGTAATGTTCGAGTTGAAAATCCATGGCGTGTAATTGAAAGCTTTATGAACAAGGACGGCAGTTTTAATTGGGATGCTGATAAAAATGCCGTTAATGTTATGAAAAAGGCACTTGCAACGGGGAATGTTGATACGCTTATTTTCTTTGTGAATTCTCCGCATTATTCTCATACCCTGTCAGGTCAGGCGAGTGGTGGATTTACAGAGCATTTTTCTAATCTTGATAAGGCGAAATATGATGATTTTGCAAGATATATAGTTGATATTGCCGAGCATTTTATCGAAAACGGCTATTCCGTAAAATATATCAGCCCTATTAACGAGCCACAATGGAAATGGGGTGGCGAGAGCGTTCGACAGGAGGGCTGTCACTATGAGCCTGACGAGGTTAGGGATTGCTTTTTGGCTGTGGCAAAGGAGCTTGAAAAACGAAATTCGGCACTAAAGCTATACGGTATGGAAAGCGGAAGCATAAGTCAGCTTACAAAGGATTATTATGACCTGTTGATGAGCGAGCCTCTTATTGCGAAATATTTGGACGTTTTTGCTTATCATTCTTATTGGAGTGATGATGATACAGATAACAAGGTTGATTTTGGAAATTGGGCGAGAGATAATGTAAAAATCCGTCTTGATATGAGCGAATGGTGTGAGCTTCCCTGCAAGAATGATACAAAATCAATCAAAAGTACATTGATTATGGCAAGGGTTATCGGCGAGGATTTGATTTATTCAAGAGCAAATAGCTGGACTGCTTGGGTTGGTGTAAATCAATGGGACAATGCTATGAATAACGGCAAGTGTTATAGTGACGGTCTGTTGGTTGCAAGAGATGATTTTTCAGATTATTATGTTGCTATGCGATACTATGCTATGGCTCATTTTTCAAAATATATTCCTGTCGGCAGTATCAGTCTTGATATAGGCTATAAAAAATCGAGAGGACTATCGGTCTTTGCTTTTGAGAATACCGACAGCGAAAGAGTTTTAGTCGTTGTGAACGAAAGCAGAATGAAAAGAATAATTGAGCCTGACGTTAAATTTGATACTGCAAGAGTAATTACAACAACACAGGAAAATCAGCTTATTGAGTCGGTACATAGCGAAAAAAGTATATCTGTACCTGCTATGAGTGTCCAGACAATTATTCTAAAATAGGGAGCATATATAATAAGTATGGCAAATCAATTTTCTCGAAGCCAAATGATGTTTGGCAAGTCAGGAATAGAAAAACTGAATAATTCACGAGTTGCTGTTTTCGGTATCGGTGGAGTTGGTGGCTATACGGTTGAGGCACTCGCAAGAACAGGTGTCGGAGCCATAGATATTATTGATAACGATACTGTCAGCGTAACGAATATTAACAGGCAGATTATCGCAACTCACAAGACTGTCGGACGGCTCAAGGTTGACGTAATGAGAGAAAGAATACTCGACATCAACCCTGACTGCGTTGTAAATGCCTATAACACATTTTTTAGTCCTGAAAATTCGAGTGATTTTGATTTTAGTCGATATGATTATGTTGTTGACGCGATAGATACTGTCAGCTCAAAAATCGAGCTTGTTATGAAATGCAATGAGGCAGGCGTGCCGATTATCAGCTCGATGGGCGCAGGAAATAAGCTTGATGCGACTCGATTTGAGGTTAGCGACATATATAAAACATCTGTCTGTCCTCTTGCAAAGGTAATGAGACGCGAGCTGAAAACAAGAGGCATAAAAAAGCTCAAGGTCGTATATTCCAAGGAGGAGGCAATTAAGCCGATTGAAGAAAGCGATGAAAAGGCAGTAGGAAGACGCGCTGTGCCGTCAAGCAACGCATTCGTCCCGTCAGTAGTGGGACTTATTATTGCAGGCGAGGTTATTAAGGATTTGCTTGACATTTAAGTGGTCTTATGATTTAATGAAATTGAAAAAGCAGTGAAAGTTTCGTTGCATTTCAAAGGAGAATAGATATGAAAAGAATTTTAACATACGGCACATTTGACCTTTTGCATTACGGTCACATCCGACTATTAAAAAGAGCGAAGGCAATGGGCGATTATCTTGTAGTTGCACTATCAACCGATGAGTTCAATGCCGGCAAGGGCAAGAAGGCTTATCATTCATACGAGACAAGAAAAAAGATGCTTGAGGCTATTCGTTATGTTGACCTTGTTATTCCTGAAAACTGTTGGGAGCAGAAGCTCGATGACGTTAAGGAATACCATATCGACACAGTTGTTATGGGCGGCGACTGGGCAGGCAGTGATAAGTTCGATTATCTAAAGGAGTATTGTGAGTTAGTATTTCTTGACAGAACACCGGGCGTTTCTACATCTATGATTAAAAACGACCTCGGACTTAAAGAGGCAGTCAACGGAGTTGACCAGCTACCGGAAGAAGAAAAGAAATAAGAATAATACATAATATATAAAGCCGATTTGCTCAAAACGACCGATTAGAGCATCTCGGCTTATTTTTTTATGAAAATTACAACTGTTCACTCTTTTATCAATTATGTTTCACAGCACTTTGTAACCTTTTTAAACTATTGATTTTAAGCCAAAAACAACAAAAATACTGTGAAACAGCAAAAAGCGTATAACTCTATATATACACTTTCTTGTGGATAAAATAAAAATAAAACACAATATATTGTGATTTTTTGCAAATTTTCTATTGACATAGTGAAATTTATTTGTTATTATTAGTTCAGTCAGTTTTTGAAAAAATGTTACACATTTGTAATAAATGATAAATGGGGTAAGAATATGAAGATTATTAAAAGAAACGGCGCAGAGGTTGATTTTGATTTAAGCAAAATTATTATTGCTGTATCAAAGGCAAATGCTGCCTGCAAGAAGGAAGAGCTAACACCAAGCCAAATTAACGAAATTGCAGAATATGTTGAATTTAAGATTTCGAAGGCTAACAGAGCATTATCGGTTGAGGAAATTCAGGATATTGTAGAAAATCAAATTATGGCGCAGGGCGCATTTGATGTTGCAAGATTATATGTAAAATACCGTTACAACCGTTCTCTCATCAGAAAGGCTAACACAACCGATAACCAAATCCTGTCGCTTATCGAGTGCAACAACGAGGAGGTTAAGCAGGAGAACTCTAACAAAAATCCTACCGTTAACTCTGTTCAGCGTGACTATATGGCAGGCGAGGTATCGAAGGATATTACAAAGAGAATTCTTTTGCCACAGGATATTGTTGATGCTCACGAGCAGGGCATTATTCATTTCCATGATGCTGACTATTTTGCACAGCATATGCATAACTGTGACCTTGTAAATCTTGAGGATATGCTTCAAAACGGCACAGTTATCAGCGAGACTATGATTGAAAAGCCACATTCATTCTCAACTGCCTGCAATATTGCAACACAGATTATCGCACAGGTTGCATCAAGCCAGTATGGCGGTCAGTCAATTTCGCTTTCTCATCTTGCTCCATTTGTTCAAATCAGCCGTGAAAAGCTTCGCAAGGAGATTATCGAGGAGACAAAGCAGTTTGATATTGAAATGACAGAGGAGCAGATTACAAGCCTAACAGAAAAGAGAGTTAGAGAAGAGGTTTCTCGCGGCGTACAGACTATTCAGTATCAGGTTGTTACACTGCTGACAACTAACGGACAGGCTCCGTTTGTTACAGTATTTATGTAT
>CALZMC010000052.1 GCA_945788455.1 uncultured Clostridia bacterium | reverse complement strand
GATAGGGATATTATATTTCTCGGCAAATTCAAGAAGCTCCTTTTCAGCACCGCTGTATCTTACACCACCACCACAAACGATGATAGGCTTTTTAGCCTGCTTAATAAGAGCAGTAGCTCTCTCAAGCTGTGATGCAGAAATAGGTCTTCTGTCTATATGCCATACTCTTTTTTCAAGAAAATGGTCAGGATAGTCATAAGCCTCGCCCTCAACATCCTGTGGCATAGCAAGACAAACTGCGCCTGTATCGGCAGGGGCTGTTAAAACTCGCATAGCATTTAGACATGCAGTCATAAGCTGTTCGGGACGAACAATCCTGTCAAAATAGTGACATACACCCTTGAATGCGTCATTAACCGTTCTGCCGTAGCCGTCAAAAAACTCTGCCTGCTGAAGAACAGGGTCAGGCTGACGACAAGCGAATGTATCGCCGGGCAGAACTAACAACGGAATTCTGTTAGCAGTAGCACAGCCACAGGCTGTTACCATATTTGTTGCACCCGGTCCGATAGAAGAAACGCAAGGGATTATAGCCTTTCTATCCTTTTGCTTTGCATAAGCCATAGCGGCAAGAGCCATATTCTGCTCGTTCTTGCCCTGATAGAACTTTAGGCTGTGACCGCCCTGCTCAAGAGCCTGACCAACACCTACAACACAGCCGTGGCCGAAGATACCGAAGATACCCTCAACAAACTTTGTTTCAACGCCGTCACACTCAATATATTGGTTGTCTAGGAACTTAACAAGTGCCTGAGACATTGTAAGTCTGGTACGTTTCATAATTAAGCCTCGATTTCCGAAAGTTTAACAGGTCTGTTCTCGGCAACAGATAGCTTTGCAGCCAAGCCAAGACGAAGAGCCTCAAGACCGTCATAAACAGTAGTCTTAGTTTCCTTATCATTTAGAACACAGTCGATGAACTCTGTCATTTCGTCTGTAAATGATTGCATATATCTCTCAAGGAAGAAGTAAAGCGGCTTGTCGGTTGTTGCACCGTTCTCGTCCATAAACTCAACGTGAGTAGGAGTATCGTTAGCGGCACTTGCCTGACCCTTCTTGCCGAATACCTCAAGTCTCTGGTCATAGCCGTATGCAGCCTTACGACAGTTGTCGATGACACCGATTGCACCACTCTTGAACTTTAATGCAACAAGTGCAGTATCAACATCTCCTGCCTCGCCGATTGCAGGGTCAACGGTTACTGCTGCATTAGCGTAAACCTCATCAACCTCGCCACCGATAAAGCGAGCCATATCAAAATCATGAACTGTCATATCAAGGAAGATACCGCCCGATACCTTTACATAAGAAATCGGAGGTGGTTCAGGGTCACGAGAAGTAATCTTGATTGTCTGAAGCTCGCCAATCTTGCCCTTATTAGCTAAATCCTTGATTGTAGCAAAGTTGTGGTCATAACGGCGGTTAAAGCCGATTTGAAGCTTTACACCTGCCTCGTTTACTGCCTCGATAACTGCCTTAATCTTTGCGATAGTTAAGTCAACAGGCTTTTCACAGAAAATATGCTTTCCTGCCTTTGCAGCCTCGATAGCAATATCAGCGTGAGTATCTGTTGATGAACAGATAAGAACAGCCTTGATTTCGGGATTATTAAGAATTTCGTGATAATCCTCATAGTAATTCGGAATACCAAGCTCCTGTGCAACCTTCTTTGCGCCCTCAACGAAAATGTCAGAGATAGCAACAATTTCTGCCTGAGGAATATGATATGTAATTGATTTTGCGTGCACCTGACCGATACGACCGGCACCGATAATGCCTACTTTAAGTTTTTCCATAGTCTTTACCTCTAAATTAAATTTAAGCGAACGCTTATCATTTCAATAATATCATATAGAATTATCTAATTCAATATTTTATATTAATAAAATATTGAATGTTTTTTTGTGTATTTTGCTGTTCATTATGTTAGTTTTATTCTTCAATTCACTCCTTCATAATACACAGTTGCAATAAGAAGGTTATTATAGTATAATATCATTAAATATGTTTTAAATTTTCATTAAGGAGTTTTTTATAATGAAATATACCTACACACCGACAGGTGTTTGCTCAATGAAAATCAATATAGATATTGACGAGGAAAACGAAAAAATTAACGATATTCAGTTTTTTGGTGGCTGTAACGGAAATCTTCAGGGCATCGCCGCCTTGTCAAAGGGAAAAAGTATTGACGAAATCATTTCTTCATTAAGAGGAATTGATTGTCGCGGCAGAGGTACCTCATGTCCCGACCAGCTCGCAATCGCACTCGAACAAATCAAAGATGAATTATAATTGAGGGTTAATTATGTTTAGATTACAAAGTAAAATTCTTCAAAGAGAGTTTAAGGTTTATGAGGGCAATCTTTATGCATCTCAAATCAGAAACACACTCTCAAATATGGACTTTATTCCTGACGGAAACAGTGTTGAATTCCTGTTTCACTTTGTTGACGGAGGCGAGTTTACATCTAAGGGCCTTACCGTAACAAATGCTGTCGAGGAAAACCATAGACTCAGCTTTACATTCGAGGAATGTGAGGGCATTACTGCTACTGTCACATTTTGGCCCGGCGATGACGGAAACACCCTAAAAAAGCAAATCAGCTTTACACAGTCAGACGACAGAGCTATTGACTACATTATGCTTGAGCATATCGGTATAATTAACTCAAAAACACATTTTTGTGTTCCTACCGATGTTAAGGGACCTGAGCTTGACGGCTACAAGTCATCACTCGGTCAGCCGTTTTATATCGACAGCCTGTTCTTTGGCTGTGAATTCCCTGCCACTCAAAACTCTATCGTTTACGGTGTCGGTCAGGTTAAATATTTTCTCGGCAAGAGCATTGAGGGCGAATTTTTATGCCCTGTTACTGTTGTCGGCGGTGCAAAGGACAACACAATGGTTGACGTTCAAAACGCGTTTTTCAGCTATATTGACAGTATTGCACAGCCTTGCGATTTTAGATTGCAATACAACAGCTGGTACGACCATATGCTGAATATTGATGCCGACAACATTGAAAAATCATTTTATGAGATTGAGTCAAAGCTATCGGCTAACGGCATCGCGCCCTTGGACGCATACACAGTCGATGACGGCTGGAACAACTATAAGGGCGATTTTTGGAGCTTTAACAAAAAGTTCCCTTACGGCTTAACCGATATAACAAATATGACATCAAGGCTCGGCTCAACACTCGGTCTATGGCTCGGTCCGCGTGGCGGATATAACTTCCAAGACAAGTTTGGAAAGAGAATGGAAAAGAAGGGCACCGGTGCATTCAATGCCCAAGCAAGAGACATCTGCATTGCCGACAAGACATATCAGAAAAATGTTAAGAAATTCCTGCTCGACTGCACAAAGGAATATGATTTAAGCTATTGGAAGCTTGACGGCTTTTGTCGCACTCCCTGTACAAATCCAAAGCATAATCACGCTGTCGGTGGCGAGGAGGATATGTACTACTTCACAGAAATGTGGGAGGGCTGGATTGACATTATTTCGTCTATCCGAGAGGAAAGAGCAAAGGACGGCAAGGATTTGTGGATAAATATGACATGCTATATAAATCCGTCTCCTTGGTGGCTTCAGTACGTTAACAGTATGTGGCTACAAAACAGTAATGACATCGGCTTTGCTAAAAATGAGCCTCATCAGTCACAAATGGATAGCGAGACAACATACCGTGACGGCAGATATTATAATGCTCTATGCACAAGAGCATTTCAGGTTCCAAACAGATATTGGTATAACCACGAGCCGATTTACGGCAATCACGCAAAGGTTAACTACACTGATGAGGAATTTGAAAGATACCTATACTTTAATGCGTGCAGAGGTCAGGCACTCAACGAGCTACACCTAAGCTACAATATGATGAACAAGTCAAAGTGGCGCACTCTCGCCAAGGTATTAAAGTGGCAGGAAAGCAACTATGACATTTTAAGAAATGCTACTCTAATCGGCGGAAATCCCGAAGAGAATAACGTTTACGGCTATTTCAGCTGGAATGAAAAGGGCGATGGAATTATCGCACTTCGTAACCCTACCTGCGAGAAGGCTCCGTTAACTCTAACCCTTAACAAGCTAATGGGCTGTCCCGAGGATTTAAAGAATGTAAATCGCTATAACGTATATAACGAGGGCGCTAACGAGAGCTTTGACAGCTATTCATACGGCGACAAAATTGATCTAACTCTAAAGCCGTTTGAAATTAAAGTTATTCAATTCGGCAAGGAGGACAGACGCTACGATACTCTCGAGGCAGTAAATGATTTTACTATCTCGTTTAGGCTAAACACAAAGAGCGATAACGATTCCGTCTGCAAGAATGACGACATCAATGTTGTTGTTGAAAACGGCTACCTAAAGGCAAGCTGTGACAAGACAGAAATCGTGTCAACAAAATGTGTTAACGATACTGAGCATAAGGTCACTATCGTTCGCGAAAAGAACAAGATGCTAAAGCTATATATTGACAACAAGCTAAACGGCTCTGCATACAACAAGGACTCAAAGGGCAAGGTCGATACCGAGCTATTCAGCGACATTACAGATTTCAGTGTTGATGAAAAGGCTACACCTTATAACGAAATAATTTCGCTAAAGAGCGCACTTGCAAAGCTTGGAAAGCATAAAAAATCATAACATTTAAAGGAAGATACTCAAATGAAATGTAAAAGCTGTGGAAGTGACGTGCTAATCAAAAAGGATGACTGGTACGAATGCGCAAACTGTGGCGCAACTATATTCGACACCGAAATAAAGGTCGATAATATCACAAGTCCGACAAAGGTTCTTGAAAGCATTGAAAAAAATGCGCTTGAAAAAAGCGAACAGACCTTTGAGGACAAGAAAGAAGAAATACCCGAAGAAAAAGAAGTAATAACTGAGGAGAAAGTCGAGGAGAAAATCAGCGACAGCTCCCCTGCTTATGAAAAATCGACAGAGCAAAGCGATATTGATAATTATGACGAAGCTAATGATGACGACAGCGATGAAGATGAAGATGAGGAGGAGGAAGAAAAAAGTCCTATTCGCGAAGCAATAGAATTTTTAATTCCTATCATTATTGCAATCATTATTGCGATACTTTTAAAGCTCTTTGTTTTTGCAAACATTGTTGTTCCGACAGGCTCAATGCTCAACACCATTCAGGAAAAGGACAGAATTATCGCAAGCAGAATTGAATACAGCTTCAACGACCCTGAAAGATACGATATTGCTGTGTTCAAGTTCCCTGACGATGAAACTCAGTGCTTTATCAAGCGTATTATCGGTCTTCCGGGCGAGACTGTTCAAATCATTAACGGTGTCGTTTATGTAACAAAAACTGACGGACAAACCATTCAGCTTGACCAAAGCTTTGTTACGAACTGTGTTCCTACAGGCGACTACGGTCCATTCGAGGTTCCCGAGGATTGCTACTTTATGATGGGCGACAACAGAAATCAAAGCTGGGATTCTCGCTATTGGGAGCACAAGTATGTTCACAGATCACAAATTATAGGAAAAGCAAAATTCAGATATTACCCAAGCATCGGCAAGGTTG
>CALZMC010000051.1 GCA_945788455.1 uncultured Clostridia bacterium | reverse complement strand
TATAACGCCCTTCGGCTTATTCATCATAATATAGACAAATTTTTGATAAAATACCGGCTCGCCGTCACAAGCAATTTCATTTTTCTTTTCATCAAATTTTGCAGAAATATCCCTGATAATTTCGCCGTCAACAGTAACTCTGCCTCTTTTTATCAGGGCTCGCGAGTCGGCTCTCGAAATATTCTTTGAAACAGCAATCAGCTTATCAATTCTCTCCATTTTATCCTTCAAATCCTACCAAAAATCCGTTTTCGGCAGAGGTATTACAAATATCGCCTCCGATTAAAACGCCGTCACAAACGAGCATATCGGCAACAATACCCTCTGTCAAATCCTTATAATTATTAATCGTATAGGTATAGAGCGTTACTCTTTTACCCTTATAATTACTAAGGTCAAAGCCTTGATTTAGCTGAATTTCGTTATAGTCCGTATAGACCTTATTCCACTTTTGAGGAATAGTCAGCTCCTTCGTTTCGTACTCATCATTACAGCTCCAGCCGAATGACGAAAGATAATCTCGCCTTTCCTCATCAGTCGAGGCACTGACAACGGCAGATACACTTTTTGTGTTAATCTTTGTGTGATTAGTCACAAAAGTAAGTGCAATAACAACTACACCTGTCAAAGCAATAATGATACCGAAAATTGTCTTTGGCTTTAATCTTAATGTAAACATCTTCATAAAATCACCTAAGTAATTTTATGATATAAAATCAAATAATATAATCTTTTATTGTGTCTAAATATGAAATATCTGCCGTGACCTCCATTAAAAGACCGTCAGCAGTATATTCCTCAAAATGAACAATTCCGTCAAGACGAAGCTGATTTCCGACTCCGCCGTCACTAAACGGAATAAGGACCTTAACGCGCTTTCTCGTTTTTGGCAAGGCATTTTGGATTGCCAAAAGAAGACTGTCAATCCCCTCGCCTGTTTTTGCACTAATCTTAACGCAGGGAGTATCCTCGCCGAAAAAGAAAATTCTGTTTTCTATATCCTGTGCGACATCACATTTATTGAACACATTTATAACAGGAACGTTAATAACTCCGTCCTTAAACAAGGATTTTAAAATATCGTTAGTTGTATTAATATGATTTAGCCATTCCTCGCTTGATGCGTCACACACATTGAGTATAACATCGGCGTATGTTGCCTCCTCAAGTGTCGAGCGAAATGCATCAACAAGCTGATGCGGAAGTCTGCTGATAAATCCTACGGTGTCAACAATCATAACCTGTTGACCGTCAGGGAGATACAGCTTTCTTGCAGTCGGGTCAAGAGTGGCAAAAAGCTTGTCCTCCTGAAGCACGCCTGCATCAGTCAGCCTGTTCATCAGGGTTGATTTTCCCGCATTAGTGTATCCGACTATTGCAACAACAGAAACGCCGTTCTTCTTTCGCCTTTTGTGTTGCATATTTCTGCGTCTGTCAACCTCGTCAAGCTCGTCCCTAATATACTGAATTTTTCGCCTGATATGGCGCTTGTCGGACTCAAGCTTCGTTTCGCCCGGACCGCGAGTACCGATACCTCCGCCGAGACGCGACAGGCTCGCACCCTTACCTGTAAGACGTGGCAGAGAATACTTTAGCTGTGCAAGCTCGACCTGTAGCTTGCCCTCCTTCGACCTTGCTCTGCCGGCAAAAATATCAAGTATAAGCGTTGTTCTGTCAACAACTCTCGTATTAGTTTTGTCCTCAATATTTCTAACCTGAACGGGAGAAAGCTCGCCGTCAGCAATAATCAGGTCAACCTCATTATTTTCACAGAATTCGGCAATCTCCTCAAGTCTGCCCTTGCCGACATAGGTTCCTGCCTCGACAGTATCACGCTTTTGTATCATTTCGCCGACAACATCGGCACCTGCAGTTTTTGCAAGCTCACAAAGCTCCACGATTGACACATCGCTGTCATAGTCGCCTGTGTCAACGGCAATAAGGAGCGCTCGCTCTGCCTTTTCTTCATTTATTAAATCAAAATCCATTTTATCACTCTAATCGTTTACTATTGCCTGCAAAACCTTATTTGCAATACGGCCTGCCGTTTGAGAGCCTGAATTGCCGTGCTCGACTAACACAACAAACGCGTACGGATTTTTTACATCATCCATAAATCCTACAAACCATGCAGTATTATGGCTGTCAATCATATCAATCTGTGCCGTACCTGACTTTGCACAGAGATTTAAGCCCTCGTAATTGTAGTCTCCGTATTGCTTTTCAACATTATTCCTAAGCAGCTTTTTCATAGCCGAAGCAGTCTCGCTGCTTAACAGAGGTATCTGCTTTACTGCAAAATCAAGTGCGAGTGCCTTTCCTGTCTTGTTCATAAACGAATTTACAACATTAAAAGATACGGCATTTCCGTCATTTGCAATCGCGCTGACAAGTCTCAGCATTGCAACAGGAGAAACAAGTGTGTCGCCCTGACCGATACCTGTCCAGCCGATATAATCCTCTGCGTCGCCCTTTTCTAAGAAAAATCTGCCTGTTGATGAGTCAATGCTTCCGCTTACCGATACTGATGATGTTAAGCCTAAAGCCTTTGCCGTGTCTGCCATTTTTTCAGGTCCAAGCTCTATTGCAAGCTCGGCAAAAACAGTATTGCAGGACTTTGCAAGTGCCTCCTCAAATGTAATAGTTCCGTGATAAGCATTACACTCAATATCAGTACCCTTCTCTACATAGTATCTGCCCTCACAACGAAATTCTCTTGTGTAAATATCAGGTATATTTTCAATAGCACAAATAGCAGTTACTATCTTAAAGGTTGAGCCGGGTGTATAAAGACCGCCGAGCAATCTGTTGATATACGCGCCTGAATAATACTCATTTGTATCAATATCACTCGGCTTGTTTTCGGGGTCAAATGACGGAGTAGATACCATACAGACAATATCGCCTGTCTTATAGTTTACAACACCGACACAGCCTGCCTTGTAATCGGCAAGTGCCTTATATGCCACATCACAAATATCGGCATCAATAGTAAGCTCCATATCGTTACCGCTGCCGTTTTTTGTTACAGTATAAATACCTGTCAGCGAATTATAGCCTGTCAGCTTTGACTTGAACACGGTTTGAATACCCGAGGAGATAAATCCCTTTGTGTCGCCGACAGTATGAAGTGTGCTTTTTCGCGTTGTTTTTGACTCGTTATATACGCGCTTTCCGTCAACGGTTTCGGCTAAAACCCTATCGTTGCAGTCGGTAATTTTTCCTGCGCCGATAAGCTCGCCGTTATAATAAAGGGTGCTGTTATACGGTTGCATAACCCACTTGTAGCCGTCATTAAAAAAGCTATATGTCAAAAAGCCGATGCCACCTAAAAATGCAATTACAAGGATTAGTAAAAACAGTCCTCGCCTTGTTATCATTTTCATTACCTGTCAGCACCTCCCTTAGATTTTTTTCCTAAGTAGTTATAGGTACGAATATCAGATGCCTTAATAAACGCAAGCACTGCCCAACAGCTAATCATAGAGCTGCCTCCCTGACTGACGAATGGAAGTGTTACGCCTGTTAAAGGCAAGACATCTGTAATGCCAAAAACATTCAGCGCAGTTTGAAACAGTAGCATACCTGCACCTGCGACTGCACAAATCGAATAGAATGTTGACCTTGCGGCTATTGAGTTGACAAGTGCCGATACTGCGATTGCAACGAATGACAGCACCAAAACTATGCCGAACAAAAATCCCCATTCCTCACAAATGATACCGAAAATATCATCTGTAATAGTCAGGTAATCCTGAAGATAATTTCTAACCTGACCGTTGCCGATACCAAGCCCCAAAAGACCGCCCGATGCGATACCTGTAAGGATATGCGTCTGCTGATAGCCGCTGCCATATATAATATCATTATTATCCCAAATGTGACGGTAGGACGAAAATCTTTTTGTTACATAAGATTTATACTTTATTACGATAGCACCGCCCAAGCCTGCCGCCGAAACAGCAAGACCGACAGTTTTAAAATCGCCCGAGTTCATAAACGCAATTATCAAAAATGTTACAAAGAAAATCAGCGCAGTACCGAAATCGCGAATAAGAATTAATGCGCCGACACAGGCAACAGAGAACGCAATAAACTTGATGATATTCTTTGAGGTTTGAATTTTTTCAAGCGTTGCCGCGCCTACAAAAATGAACGCAACCTTAACAAATTCACTCGGCTGAACCGTAACTCCGCCGATAGTAATCCAGTTCTGTGCGCCGTGCTTTACTGTTCCGATAACAAGATTTATCAAAAGCAGTACCATAGCACCGATGGCAACAGGAAAGCGAAGCTTCATACAAAGCTCAATATTGCCGAGAATAAACACCATAGCAGTAAATCCGATTATGCCTGCAATCGCAATAAAAAGCTGTTTAAAGCAGGCATTAGGAGCAACGGAGCCGATAACGGCAAGTCCTACTCCTGTCAGAAAAAATGCAATAAATTCAAGCTCAAAATTTCGTCTGTGAAGCGAAAAATAGAACACGGTAACATACACCCACTCAACAGCAATAAAAATTGCCATAGAGAGCATAACCTTAAAAGAAAATTCGCCGAGTGCTACACTTGCGCTATATCCTGTAAAGAGCTGAAACAGCGATATAACAAGCAGCATAGCAAAATTATTTATAGGCTTTATATGAGGCATCTTTTTTATAGCTTTAGCCATACTGTCAACTCCTTACTTTTCATAGAAAATGAATACCCTTTCGCCAAAGGTTATCATATCCTCGTCAAAAATTAATTGCGGTTGATTTATAAATCTTCCGTTTAGCTTTGTTCCGTTATGACTGTTAAGGTCGGTAAGCGCCCAGCCTCTTGAGGTCAAATGAATACGCGCGTGCTCCTGACTGACAGTATCAATATTGATTTGAATATCAGCGTTATTGCTTCTGCCTATCAGGACATCCTTTTTTCTAATATAAACAGGTCTGTGAGTTTTAACATCAACCAAAACTGCGTAGGCAACATTATTATTTTGTTGGGCACTTTGTCTTGCCTCTGTTCTAATTTGAGTTTTTGATGCCTGTGACAATGCCTCTGCGCATAGGAATTTCAGCGACACGTCTCCGACAGTAATCACATCTGCGTCCTCGATAACTGCCTGTGAGTCAATTTCCTCTCCGTTAACAAAAACACCGGTTTTTGAAAAGGTATCGGTTATAACCCACTCATTTCTCTTTTTTGCAATAACTGCATGATAGCGAGATACCGTATCATTTTTCAAAACCACGTCATTAGACCTGCTCTTTCCGATAGACGTTTCCCACCTGTCGATATCTATAACAGTACCGTCCTTTTGGTCAACAAGCTGTGCAAGCTTATGAAGTCTCGGTCTGTTTCTGAAAAGCGATATTACACACGTAAAAATAACTAAAATTGCCAAAACGGGCAAAACAAATCTCAAGCCACCCGAAATCAATGAATTAATGGTGTCCAAAATATCATCTCCTACTGTTCTTTAACTATATTTAACATTGGTTTCTATATTATTAAAATACTTATTATATTTCTAAAAGTCAAGAAAGTATTGAATTTATTAATAATTTATCTTATACTAAAGTTATAATAATTTTGGGGGTAAATCTCTATGAGTATTG
>CALZMC010000050.1 GCA_945788455.1 uncultured Clostridia bacterium | reverse complement strand
CCTAAAGCCGACTTGTCCAAAATGCGGTGTTAATATGCTGTATTTTAAGCTTGATGAACAGCTTGAGGAGGACGCAAAAAGGGCTCAAAGGGAGGTTGACGCAGTAAACAGATTTGTTGACACAATCAAGGCATCAACCATAAAAAGTCCGCTTCATATATTTAGACTGATTTTATTTTTTACACCTCTGCTTTCTATGTGCCTTCCAATGTATTGGGCAGGTCACAAGAACGTTTCGCTCATAACATTCATTATGAGCATTATAAATCACGGCTTTGATTTTGGTGCTTTGGTTAGCGATAAGTCATATCTTTTTGCCGTGCTTTCTATGGTGCTTGTTATTCTCATTAGCATTGCCGAGATTATCTCGTCTCTTTTTTCTTCAACAAAAAAAGGGTACAAGGCGAATGAAATTATTTCTGTTATAAATTTGCTTGTGTTTTATGTAATGTCAAATTTAGTTACTGCATTTGGCGGACTTGTAAAAATCGGCTTTTTTATAACTCTGTTGATTTATGCACTAAAGCTGATTTTGCTTAATGTTGTAGGAAATAATAAAAAGAAAATCATATCTGTTGCAATTATTTTTGTCGCACTTGCTTTATTGTTCGTAAACGATGTTAAGCCTATAAAAACAACAATTTGTCCTGCTGTTGAGGAATGTGACGTGAGCGTTGTGTCGTTTAATGTCGCAAGTGCATTCGGAACGAAGCTTGAGGATACTGACAGTATGGACAGATGTGCTCGCTTTGCGACATATATGAATGCTTATTCGCCTGATTTTATCGGCACACAGGAGATTAACTCCTATTGGCTCGAAAGCCTTGATAAATCACTTGAGGGATATAAATCATACGGCGTTAAGCGTGGGGGAGACAGCGAGGAAAGAAACAGCGAAATGAACGCAGTTTTCTTTAAGGACACCTTTAAGATACTTGAGGAAAATACATTTTGGCTCAGCGAAACTCCTGATGTTGAAAGCAAATACACTTATGTAGATGCTAACGGAAATGAGCAGGAGGCAGGATGCAACCGTATCTGCACCTATGTGGTTTTGAGTGATGATAAGAATACATATTTGTTCTTGAATACTCATCTTGACAATTCGAGCGAGGAGGCAAGAGTGTTCGGCGCAAATGTTATTCTTAATAAAATTGACGACCTGAAAAAGCAATACGGAGATGATGCAAGGGTTGTTTTAACAGGCGATTTTAACGAGAATGAAGACAATGATGCATATAAGCTTATATCGTCAAGACTAAGTGATACAACTATTGATGAAAGAACCTGCGCAACATATCAGGAATGGGGATACAGAAGTACAGGCGATAAGCCGATTGACTTTATTTTTACTAACGGCGAGTCTGATAATTATTGGGTGCTTAATCGACTTGATGACGGCTATGTGTCCGACCATTACGGTATTTACAGCGAGTTGAATTTTAATTAATCTAATTTATTACGAATAGAAAAAGAGTGAAAAATAACAGGTCTGTTACGGCTCTCCGTAGCAGACCTGTTTTCTTGTTTTTGTATTAATCCTTGCTCTCGATAATACCGCAGATATATTTGTCAACAATTTCAACAATTTTGTCAATAGGCATTTTTGATGAATTAATTGTCAAATCATAGTAGCGAGAGTCTCCCCATTTTTCCTTGCAATAGAAGTTGTGATACTGCTTTCTAAGCTTATTGTTTTTGATAATAAGGCTTTCTGCCTCCTTGCAGGAAATTTCAAAAAGACCGGCAATCCTCTTAATCTTTTTATCCATATCGGCAGTAACGAAAATGCTGATAAGATTTGGATTATCCTTTAAAACAGAGTTGGCACAGCGACCGACAACAACAAAGCTGTTGCCCGCGTCTGCCTTTTCTCTCAAAAAGTCAAATTCCATATTTGCAACTGCGTCCTCGGGAGAGCTTGAATAATCGCCGAAGCTTCTTGAAAAAAGACGGTTTTTTGGCTTTTCATCATATTTCTTAAGCCTATCAAGATTGAGTCCCTTTTCCTTTGCTATAACCTCAATCATACTTTTATCATAAACGGGAAGAGCGTACTTTTTTGCAATCTCATCGGCGATGTAATGACCGTTTGCGCCGTATTCTCTGCCGATAGAAATAATTACTTGATTTTTCATAAAATTACTCCTTAAAAGTATCTAAGCTTAATAACAATCGTAGCGATACCTAAAACTATGATTGTTGCAGGAATTGCACTCTTGCAATATTTACCCCAGCCGACAGGATGACCTGCCTTTGCGACAACCGATGTTCCGACAACATTAGCCGAAGCACCGATAGGAGTAGCGCTACCACCGATATCTGTGCCGACAGAAAGTGCATAAGCAAGTGTGCTCAGTTCGGCTCCCGGAGTTGTCATAGCTAATGTCTTGATAACGGGAACCATTGTTGCGGCAAACGGAATGTTATCAACAACAGCACTCGCAATAGCAGACAGCCACATAATGATTAATACCATTACAAGAATGTTACCGCCGCAAACCTTTTCGATAAGTCCTGCGATTGCTTCAAGAACGCCTGTGTGCTCAAGTCCTCCGACAACGATAAACAGACCGATAAAGAACAATAGCGTCTTATAATCCACTCTTTTTAGAATATAACCGATATTTTTAATTGATGTCAGTAATGTTATGAGAGATATCGCAACACCGATAAATGCAACGGTTAGTCCCGTCTGTGCGTGAGTAACAAGTAATACTACTGCACAGATAAAGATAATTGTGCTAATGATAAAGTCCTTTTTGCTTTCGATAGCGTCACTTGGATTTGGATATGTAGCCGTGTTAACCTCTCCACCCGGGCTGTTTGTAAGCTCCTTTTTGAATACCAAGTAGAAGAATAAAATCATAAAAACAAGTGCCATTCCTGCGATAACACCCGTGTTAGTAAGGAAGTCTGCGAAGCTGTAACCAAGTGCTGTTCCGACAATAATGTTTGGCGGGTCGCCGCACATTGTTGCAGAACCACCGAGGTTTGCACAAAAGATTTCTGCCAAAACCATGGGAACAGGGTCAAATTTCAGTAACTGTGACAGTTCAACCGTAACGGCTGAAAGGAACAAGATAACCGTGATACTGTCAATAAACATTGATAGCACCGCACTCATAATCATAAATGTAACGAGTATCGGCATAACCTTGTATTTTACGAGCTTTGCGATAGTCAGGCAAAGCCAACGGAAAAATCCTGCCTTCGCCATACCCTCAACCATAACCATCATACCTGCAACAAATATGATTGTCGCCCAGTTGATACCCGCAGAGCTTTCATTCGCCTCGCCGCTCACGTGCCAAAAATCGAGTGTGAATATGCTTTTTATGTTTAGTGTCTCCATAATTGCACTCGGACTTTTCATACAAATGC
This sequence comes from uncultured Clostridia bacterium, assembly GCA_945788455.1. Classification (GTDB taxonomy): domain Bacteria; phylum Bacillota; class Clostridia; order Oscillospirales; family Acutalibacteraceae; genus Eubacterium_R. Next base: position 2,258 of record CALZMC010000050.1, on the reverse strand, counting down.
CGAATACAATTACAATAGTTGCAAGACCGCAACCGAGAGTAACCCAATGTCTTGGGATTTTGTCCATAATAATAAGTGCGAACATCAGCACAAATATTACTATGGCAATAATTTTTGCAATCATCATAATATGTACCTCTTTTCTAAATTTAATTATAAGCAATATTTAGTAAATTTCAATATGTAAAAATAAACATTATTATTTTTGATGTATTGCTCTTAAAATTAATAATTTGTTGAATATTTTTGTTAATTATTATATAATATAATTCATAAATATATTATTATTCCGTTTACGGAGGATAGATATGAATAATATCGAGATAAAAACACCCTGTGGAAATATTAAGGGTATTGATAATAACGATTATGTAGAATTTCGCGGTATAAAATATGCAAATGCTGACAGATGGGAATACCCGACTCAAATCACATCATGGGACGGTACGTATGACGCAACCGAATTCGGCGAATGCTCATACCAAAGGCGTGGCTTTGAGGATGACGCAACGTGTAATGCTTTTTATCACAAGGAATTCAGAAAGGGTATGACCTTTAAATACAGCGAGGATTGTCAGTTTCTTAATATCTATGCACCTAAGAATGCAAAGGATTGTCCTGTCCTTATTTATATTCACGGCGGTAGCTTTACCGGAGGAAGCTCGAACGAGGGACACCTAAGTGGCGTTGAATATGCAAAAAACGGAATTGTCTGCGTTACGATAAATTACAGACTAAATGCATTCGGCTTTGTCGCTCATCCCGATTTAAAGGACGAAAACGGCATTAAGGCTAACTTTGGACTTTATGACCAGCTGACAGCAATTAAGTGGGTTAAGGATAATATCGACTCATTTGGCGGAAAAGCGAATAATATTGTTCTTATGGGACAAAGTGCAGGTGCCATGAGTATTGATATTTTGATTTCAAGTCCTCTTTGTAAGGGCTGGTTCAAGGGCGCAATTATGATGTCGGGAGCAGGACTTATGAGAACAATTTCAAAGCCGTTGACTCCAAAAAAAATTACAAGACTTTGGGATTTAGCTATAAAAAATGCAGGCAAGACTAATATCAACGAGCTAAAGGATATTGACAAGAGAGATTTGTTTTATGCGTGGTTAGATGCGTGCAAGGAGGATAAGCTGAGTATAATTGATACTTTGCCTGTCGTTGACGGAAAAATGATTACAAGTGACTCAATGAGAATGGATAATATTCCCGATATTCCTATAATTATCGGCGTTACGTGTACGGATATGATTCCCATTGTTATGGAGGCGCTGACAAAAAGCTATGTAAAAAGGATAACAAAATACAACAAGTGCTATGTGTATAATTTTAACCGAAATTTGCCGGGAGACAATTTAGGCGCATGGCATAGCTGTGACCTTCTTTATGCTTTTAAGACACTAAAGAATAATTGGAGACCGTTTGAGGAGATAGACTATAAGATTTCACACGAGATATTCTCTGCGTTCTCATCATTTGTAAAAACAGGAGATCCGAATTGTGCCGAAATTCCGCATTGGTCATCAGACGGAAAAACACCTATGAGATTTTGCGAGAATACTGCATCAATGCCTTGGGACACAAAGCTTTTATTAAAAAACACATTCTCAAATAACGGAGCAGAATTTTAATGAAGTTTAATCATAGATTTATTCTAAAGGATAACGGAAAAAATTATAGATTATACAAGAGTGATAATATCAATGCGAGAATTGATTTTATCAGCGATACGGCTGTGAGAGTAGCAATTTTTAGGGATGATGCCGACCTTTTGCCGACATTCTGTATTAATCCTACTAATGATTTGTCTGTGCTTGGAAGAAAGCGACTTGATACATACGGCTTTGAAATGAGCGAGCCTGAAATCTGCTCTCGTGACAGCGAGGATGTATTTACACTAAAAAACGGAATTAAGATTACTCTTAATCTCAACAACTTTTTGCTAAGCTATTATATGGGCAAAAATCTGCTTTTAGCCGACAGAGCACCGCTTGCTTATAATTTTGAAAATGAGTTCGGCACGGGCAGTATCCACTATTTATCGAGAGAAAACGGCGAGCATATTTTCGGCTTAGGCGACAAGTGCGGAAAGCTTGACAAGGCAGGCAGGTCTTACAGAATTGAAACGTCTGACAGTATGGGCTATGATGCCTCGTCAACCGACCCTTTATATAAGCATATTCCTTTTTATATTTGTGAAAATTCAGTTGGAAGCTTCGGCATTTTTTACGATACCTCCGACACCTCAT
>CALZMC010000049.1 GCA_945788455.1 uncultured Clostridia bacterium | reverse complement strand
GGCAAGGTTGCGCTCTACCGGGTGAGCTACATCCGCAAATGCAAATGTATTATACCTATGATTTTGTGATTTGTCAATACCTTTTATAAATTTTATTATTTACAGTTTACATCTTAAAATATTTTTGTTACAATGAACATTACAGTATGCATAGAGGAGTATTTTATGGACTATCGCGTTGCACCGTTTGGCGAGATATGGCAAAACGGAATGTTTAATGTGCCGAGCGACATTGTTGACAGGTACATACGACTTGCAAGTGAATATCAGCTAAAGGCACTGTTGTTTATATTTAGGAACAACGGTAGGTCCTCCTCATCCCAAATTGCAAAGGCTCTCGGTCAAACTGTCGGCGACATTGATGATTTGCTTGAGTTTTGGATTGACGAGGGTGTTCTGTTTATTGACGGACAGGCTGCTACTCAAGACGCACCTATGAGCGATAAGAGTGATAACGATAAAACAGACAAGCCTGTTAAGATAAAAAAAGAAACGCTGTCAGCTCCGAGATTAACTCCAAAGGATATTGTTACTGCCCAGAGAGAAAACGAGGATATTTGTGTGCTTCTTAATGAGGCGCAGGTTATTCTCGGCAGGACTATCAGCCACGCCGAACAGGAAATGCTTGTTAATATGGCGAATTATTACGGCCTAAAGGTCGAGGTCATTATGATGATACTTGAGTTTTATCGCAGCGAAAAGGAACGCGGAAAGTCTCTTGGTATTTCGTATGTTAACGCTATGGCAAAAAATTGGGCTGACGAGGGGATAGAGACTGTTGCCGATGCCGAGGCGAAGCTTCAAAGCATTGCTCACAGCGACAGGCTTTGGAACGAGATTGTCGCTATAACGGGAATTGCTCATCGCCGTCCTACCGAAAAGCAGAGAGAAATGATTGCAAAATGGTTTGAGGATTTTGACATAACAATGGTAACTCTCGCAAGTGACATAATGAAAGAGAATATTCCCGAGCCAAAGCTCCAATATATGAATTCTATTCTAAAAAAATGGAAAAAGAAGGGCATCACTACTCCTGCACAGGTTGAGCTTGAGCAGGCAGAGTTTAACAAGAGTAAGGACAACAAAAAGGACGACAAAATTAAGTCAAAGCCTACATACGATTTGGGCGACTATGACGAGTTTTCAAGTAATAATACAGAGATTTAAGGAGGTGGAGTCGTGTCATATTCACAGGAGGTTTATGCAAGGGCAACCGAAATGCTTGAGCGCCGAAAAGAAAAGGCAACTATGGAGGCGCAGTTTAGATTTGACGAAATCAGCGCAAAAATTCCCGAGCTTGAGTCAATTCAGCAGAAGCTGTCTAATATCGGTCTATCTATTTCAAAGGTTTTTCTTTTTAGTGATGATAAAAAGGCAGATATGGAAAAGCTAATGGAGGAGAGCCTAAAGCTTCAAGACGAAAAGAAAAAGCTGTTAGTAAAATACGGCTATGACGAAAACGCATTAAATATAACGTATCATTGTCCCGACTGTAAGGATACAGGCTTCATCGGCAGTCGCAGATGCAAGTGTCATAAGGAGCTGCTAAAGAATATCGAACGCGAAAATCTATCGAAGATTGCTCCGCTTGACGACTGCACCTTTGATGCATTCAAGACAGAGTATTATCCCGATACTGAAAGGGCAGAGAGAATTAGAGCGAATTGCCTAAAGTATGCTACGAATTTTACAACTAACTCAAAGAGCATAATTTTTTACGGCGGAACAGGACTCGGCAAGACTCATCTTTCGCTTGCTATCGCTAATGTTGCGATAAATCGAGGATACAGCGTTGTTTACGGTACAGCGCAGAATATTCTTAACGATTTGCAGAATGAGAATTTTGGCAGAACAGATAATATAAGATATTACGAGCGAGCAGTTTTGAACTGTGATTTGCTTATCATTGATGATTTAGGCACGGAGTTCAAGTCTGCCTATACCGTTGCAGAGCTATATAACATTATCAATTCACGTATCCTTGCAAAGCTACCGACAATTATTTCTACCAACAGCACTCCGCAGGAGCTTGAGGAGAAATATGACCAGCGCGTTACATCTCGAATTATCGGCGAGTATGCGCCTCTTGTTTTGCAGGGTAACGATATTAGGTATATAAAGAGGAAGAAAAATGACTAATATTTTAGCAAAGCTGAAGAATTTATCAATCATAACTATTGTTGCATCATTCGTTATCGGTCTTGTGCTTGTTATCAAGCCGAGCGAGACGTTACAGTTTGTCAGCCTGCTGACAGGAGCGACTATGATTTTGCTCGGTATCGGCGCGTGGATATACTATTTTGTCAAGGACAAGGCTATGTTTATGGCTGTGCTTGGCTCAATCGCAATTATGAGCGGTATAATAGTGTGCGTAAAGTATAAGAGTATAATTTCGTTTATGCTGATTTTGTTTGGCGGATTTTTGATTGTCAGCGGTATTGTCGATTTGATTTCGGCTATTGATGTAAAGAAGAGCGGTGTTTTCGGCTGGCTCGTACCTGTCATTATGTCGCTTGCAATTATCGTTGTCGGCATTATAATTATCGTTAATCCGTTTGGCAGTATCGAGCTTATTACAAGAATTTTAGGTGCAGGCCTTTTGGCGTATGCCGTTATGGATTTAATCGCGTTTGTCCAAATAAGACGCGTGGTTGCCCTAAAAACAGTTGTCGATAAGGACGTAACCGAAATTGATATTACCCACGATGATATTGAATGATATAGGCAATTTGAACCACGGTTCGCATTGTTCTTCATTGCCTAAAAGCACTTGACTTGGAATTCTCCAAAATCAAGTGCTTTCTTTTATGACTTTTTTGTTGTCTTAACAGGCTTTGTTGTTGTTTTCTTTGGGTCAGCCTTTGTTGTTGTCTTCGGCTTGCTGTATTTACTGTATGTTGTATAGTTTTGCTTGCCGTCAACCGTTCTTGTCAAAACGTATTCCTTGCCGTTCTTTTTTATATCGACCTTAACATTGCCGATATTCTGCTTTTCCTTTGCATAAACAGAGCAGGTTAATGTTCCGCTCTCGGCGCTGACCTTTAGTCTTATATCACTGCCGAGATTATTTTTGAACTGAAAATCCTGACTGTTCCACTGAACAGTAGCATCTCCGCCGAGAGGAACATAGCTGATTTCAAGCGAGTGGCAGGCTCTGACCTTTATCTCAAGATTTGAGCGAAGGACAGCCTGAAAAATTGTTGAGCTGACCTGACAGATGCCTCCGCCGAGTCCGTCAACAAATTCATCTCCCTGAACAACCTTTGCCTCCTCATAGCCCGCAAGGACAGTTCTTTTACCTACAACCTGGTTGAACGAGAACACCGAGCCACTTGGAATGACAAGATTATTCAGCTTTTTTACGGCATTCTTAATGTTAGTCGTTCTCGTAGAATTTGAGCTGTCATAATATGTTTTGTATGTAGCCAGCTTGTAGTCAAAGCTGTCGTCTTTGTTTTGCACAAGCACAGGATAAATCGTATTAGTCTGCGCCTCTCTAAAGGTTGTGCTTAAATCTTCGGTTGTTCTTGCAGTAGTAGTTGTCGTTGTTGTCGGCTTTGCAGTTGAGCTTGTGTCGGCAGTAACATCAGCATTGGGATTACAGCCGACAAGCATTACCGAAATCAACAAAACAGCACAAAATACTGATAAAGCTTTTTTCAATTTATATTCTCCAAAATTTATTTCTTTTCTTTATAAGGTTTTTTAACGTCAACCCAGCCCTCTTTGTTGACCTGCTTTGCACGTGCAACAGACAGAGCCTTTGCAGGAATGTTGTCGGTAATTGTTGAGCCTGCTGCGATGTATGCCATATCGCCGACCTCAACGGGAGCGATAAGGTTTGTGTTACAGCCAATAAACGCACCGTTACCGATTTTGCAACGAGCTTTGTTCTTTCCGTCATAGTTGCAGGTTACCGTACCGCAACCGAAATTAACATCACTTCCGACATCGCTGTCGCCGATATATGTTAGATGCGCACTCTTAGAGCCCTCGCCGACAACAGAGTTCTTTACCTCAACAAAGTTGCCGATATGAACACCCTTCTTTAAAACGGAATTAGCTCTGACCTTAACGAACGGACCGCAGTCAACACCGTCCTCAATAGTGCTGTCGAGAATTTTGCAGTTATCAAGAATAACGTCATTTCCGACAGTTGAATTATCAATATAAGTATTAGGACCGATAGTACAGTTATCGCCGATTTTTGTTTTTCCGATAATAATCGTGTTAGGCAAAATCTGTGTGTTTGCACCGATTTCGACATCCATACCTATCATAACGCCGTCAGTACAGGGAATATCAACACCGCCGACCATTAGCTTAGTGTTGATATTCTTTCTCATAATAGTGTTCAGGCCGTTGAGCTGCTTTCTGTCGTTTGCACCGAGGATAACCTCGCTGTTTTCAACAACATAAGCGCCTGCATTTTTGCCCTCGTTGATAAGAATTTCAAGTGTGTCAGTTAGGTAATACTCGTTTTGAGCATTGTTGTTTGTTACCTTTGACAGAGCATATTCAAGGTCTGCGCCGTTAAACCAGTAGCATCCTGCGTTAGATTCATTAATTTTCTTTTCCTCGTCATTTGCGTCCTTATGCTCAACGATACGAAGAAGAACACCGTTTTCGTCACGCTTAATGTGACCGATACCGTTTGTGTCATCAACGATAGCGCTGATAAGAGTAATAGAATTATCGTTATTCTTATGATAGTCATAAGCCTTGTTGATAGTCTCGGCGTCCATAAGCGGACCGTCTCCGTTTAGAATTAAGATTTCGTCATCTCTGTGCCTTGCGATAAATTCGCCTGCCTGCATAACTGCGTGTCCTGTGCCGAGCTGTGGCTCCTGAAGTGCCGTGCAAATTGTTGCATCTAAGTCTTTAAGGTATCCCTCAACAATCTCGTGCTTGTAGCCGGTAATAACACAGATATCCTCTGCGCCTGCCTCCTTAACGGCCTTTACTACATAATATATCATCGGCTCAAAAAGAACCTCACACATAACCTTTGGACATTCTGCTTTCATTCTCGTGCCTTTTCCTCCGGCAAGAATAATTGCACATTTCATAAATTATCCCTCCAAAAATACTCTTGTTCTATTAATTATGCACCAATCAGAGCAATTTTTCAAGTTAAATATAATAAAGATTAAAAATTAGCAAAAAAAGGTTTGTAATTTCTATTATATTATGTTATAATTTTTTCGCAATATGCTTTGTTACAGTGCACGGCATAACATTTTAATACGTATATTTTTATTTAGGAGGTAACTCAAAAATGGCAAACAAATGGGTTTACATGTTTGAAGAAGGCGACATGACCATGCGTAACCTACTTGGCGGTAAGGGTGCAAACCTTGCAGAGATGACTAAGATTGGTCTTCCTGTACCACAAGGCTTTACTGTTACAACAGAGGCTTGCACACAGTACTACGAGGACGGTCGCACAATCAACGATGAAATCATGACTCAGGTTATGGAAGGCGTTGCAAAGATGGAGGAAATCAACGGCAAGAAGTTTGGCGACAAGCAAAATCCTCTACTTGTATCAGTTCGTTCAGGTGCAAGAGCATCTATGCCCGGTATGATGGATACAATCCTTAACTTAGGTCTTAACGATGACGTTGTTGAGTCAATGATCGCAGGCAACCCTGACCCTGCTTTTGAGCGTTTCGTTTACGACTCATACAGAAGATTTATTCAGATGTTCTCAGACGTAGTTATGGAGGTTGGTAAGAAGTATTTTGAGCAGCTTATCGACAAGATGA
>CALZMC010000048.1 GCA_945788455.1 uncultured Clostridia bacterium | reverse complement strand
TTATTCAAAGGAAAAGCTTGATGTCGATTATTGTGACACAATCAGCGCTAACGTCAGGTTTTTTAATATAAATAAGAATAATTATTGTGACGGCATTTTTATCGGTGGAGCTGTCGGCGATTATACTGTTGTGGATAAAGCAGACGGTTCCCCAAAAGCAATAATACTTAATTTTAGGCAGTATATCAAGGATTCTGTAAATGAGTCATTTGACAATGACATTGCAGGTCTTTCGCTTGCTCTTTTAACAGGAGATGTATCGGGACTATCGTTCGAAGCGTATAATAATTTTAAAATTTGTGGATTTTTACATTTTGTCGCTGTATCGGGTTTTCATTTATCCTGCGTTTGCTTTGGATTATTCGGCTTGCTAAAGCTTCTCGGTGTTAAAAGAAAAGTATGCGTTCCCATTACTGTATTAACGGCATTTTTATATTGTGAAATTGCAGATTTTTCAAAATCAGTCGTGCGAGCAACTATAATGATTACGGTATTGCTGATATCTCAAATGTTTGATAAGAAGGCAGATACTCTTAATTCGCTCGGTCTTGCGTTGTTTTTGATTTGTCTAAATCCTTATGCGGTTTATGATGTCAGCACTGCAATGACATTTTCATCCGTTATCGGTATTGTTGTAATTGCAAGACCGATATTGAGGTCATTGAAATTTAAAAGTAAAATTTCAAAACACGTAATTTCCTGTCTTATTGTGTCTGTGTCAATCACGGTAACACTTTTGCCGTCATATTACTATTTCTTTGGTGCATTTAGCCTGCTGAGTATTGTTATAAATTTATTGTTCGAGCTTATAATTACTGTTCTTTTGATGTTCGTTATTATATTTGTTATTGTATCAAAAATACCGTTTCTTGTTATTTTGCCAAAGCTGATAATCAATGTATTATCAAAATTAATTCTGTCATCGACAAGCCTACTTGCCGATAAGCTTAGCTTTTTGTATGTTGATATATCAAACGAAATATTTGGCTTAATGATAATTTTGTTTATTGCTTTATTGGGCATAATGTTTCTTATTAAGAAAGAAATTCCAATTAGGTTATCATCAATAATTCTATCGTTGCTGTTGTGTGTTGCATTTAGTATTAGCATTTATCAACAATGTGCATATTCAAATGTAAGAATAAACTCTAACGGAAGTGTTATTATTTGGGATAAAAGCTCTGCAGTAATTATTGATTTAACCGACAAATATGATTTTGCTCAGGCAGATATGGTTTTAAAAAGCAACAATGCTATAACCGTAAACTCACAAGCGTATGCACAAATGAATAATTTAGATAATATCAATCTTTCTTTTGCAGATGACTTGAATATGAAAATGAGTAAAAATATAAGTCTAAAGATAGATGAGAATATTATTACCGTATATGTTTATGAAAAGGTATTTGAAATTACCGAGGATTATGTTATAATTGATGGAAACAGATTTTTAAGAAATACAGATGATAAGTATAAAGATACCGAAGATATAATTTTGACATTCGGCAGAGATACAGTAATTCAGGAGAGGAGGGTTGACAATGGCTAAGATTAATGAGGCAGAGCTCAAGGCGCAGATAAAATCATCAAATTACTCTAATGCTTATCTTATCTACGGAGAGGAAAGCTATTTAAAGGAGTTTTATGTTAACCAAATAAAATCAAAGCTTGTTGACCCAACCTTCGAGGCATTTAATCTTCACAGCTATGACGGAAAGGATGCAGAGCTTGATGATATTCTAAAGGACGCACAAATGCTTCCTATGATGAGTGAGTATAATCTTGTTATCGTTCGTGACTATCCTATCGAAAAGTCAAAAAGCGATATAAAGTTATTAAAGGAATTTTTAGAGGATGTTCCCGAAAGCACGGTTTTAATATTCTGCTTTGATGCAATAGTACCTGATGTTAAAGGCACTAATTTTAAAAATTTAATTTCTTATTTTGACAAGGCAGGCTGTGTTGTTAATCTCGAAAAGAGAACAGAGAACGATGTTGCAAAGCTTCTTGTGGCAGGTGCAAAAAAGAGAGGCGCAACACTTGATATAAATGATGCCAAGTATTTGATTTCAATTTCGGGTAATGATTTAAAGAATTTGTTAAACGAGCTTGATAAGCTGACAGGCTTTGTTAACGGCGGAGTTATCACTAAGGATATTATTGATAATATGGCGACTAAGTGCCTTCAGGCACGAGTTTATGACCTTTCAAAATTCGTTGTCGCAGGTAATACGGATAAGGCTTACGGCGTTCTTGATACTTTGTTTGGAATGAAAGAGGATGCCATTGTTATTGCCTCTGTTATAAGCGGTGTTTATGTTGATATGTACCGAGTTAAGTGTGCGAAAACGGCAGGGCTATCGTATGACGATGTTGCAAAATATTATAATTATCGAGGAAGAGAATTTGCATTAAAAAACGCGTCAAGAGATTGTGCATCTTTAACCGAAGCACAGCTTAGAAAATCGCTTGATGCTATCGCAGATACAGATATAAAGCTAAAAAGCACTTCTGCCGATAAGAGACTTCTCATTGAGGAGCTGATTGTTAAGCTTGTAATGATCGCAAGGGAGAACAATTATGCTTAAAATAAAAGAGGCAGTCATTGTTGAGGGCAGATACGATAAGCTAAAGCTTTCTAATATTCTTGATACCCTTATAATTGAAACAAACGGCTTTGGTATATATAAGGATAAGGAAAAGATAGAATTTATAAGACGACTTGCAAATGAGCGAGGAATTATAATTTTAACCGACAGCGACCACAGCGGATTTCAGATCAGACATTTTCTTTCGTCAGGTATATCGAAGGATAAAATTAAACATATTTATATACCTGATATTTTTGGAAAGGAAAAGCGAAAGGACAAGCCATCCAAGGAGGGCAAGCTCGGTGTTGAGGGTATGAGCGAGGAGCTTCTTCTTGAGCTTCTTGAAAACGCACAGGTATCTTCTACCGAGTCTAATAACGATAATCCTGTTACTAATTTTGATATGTTTGATTTTGGCTTTTCGGGAACACCTAACGCAAAGCAAAATAAAAAGAAGCTCCTAAAGGCTCTTGACCTTCCGGAGTTTCTTTCAACAAATTCACTATTATCTTATATTAACTCATCAATGAGTCGCGATGATTTTATTGATTTAGTGAATAAATTATAATATTTGTACCTTTGACCTCTGCTCTGTTCCACAGGGTAGAGGCTTTTTATATCCTAAATTATATAAATCCGTACATTTACATTCAAGCTCAAACAATCTTCTTGCAGAGTCATCAAGTGTATTAATGTCATTATATCTGCTGATAATAGGTAATTTTGAGCTTTTTTTGATTTTAGAAAGCAATTCCTTGCCGTTATCATTAAAAGCTAAAATACGGATATATGGCGATATAACAGGATAATCCTTTGTTATACCTAAATAAGATTTTAAGATAATTCTTCTAATTCTTGAATGAGTATATCTTTTTGTTTTAATATTATCATAAAGCTCATCGAGAGTTGTTGATATATTTATTGCATCAACAATTCTGTTTTCGAGCCCCTCGCTGACATCCTCAATTTTAAGGAAATCATCACTTTTCATTGTCCTGAGCTTTGACAAAATTGCAGTTTCGCAGTTTTTCATAGAACAAATTTCTTCGAGAGAAAGCAATTTTCTGATTGCAGATGCACTGTATTCCTCGTCATCTGTATCGTGTCCCTTGCCTATTCTCTTAATAGCCCTGCAAGGAACCTTTGCTTCCTTTAGATATTCAACTGCAAGAATATTATTAGGTGTGTCTAAAATGTCACTGTTAATTGCATTTTTTCTTGCAACAGGGTAGGAGACACCTGATTTTAATTTTTCCTTTATTTCACTATCCTTTTCGATAATAAGCCTTGCAATTTCTTCAAGCTTGTGAATATCATCACATTCACTTCCGAAAGCGATTTCTTCAACAATACCTGTGTCCTGCAACAGATTAACTCCTGCCCTTGCAAATCCTTCAGCAGACAATGTTGAACACGAGCAGGGTAGCTCTATAACTAAATCGGCTCCGTTTTCAACGGCTGTTCTTGCTCTTTTGAATTTGTCATAAACAGCAAATTCTCCGCGCTGAACAAGGTTTCCGCTCATTGCACAAATGATTGAATTATTGTCTTTTTTTATTGTATCAATTAAATGCTTATGTCCCTTGTGAAAGGGATTAAATTCACAAATTATACCTGTTATCATAAAAATTAGTAAAAATCCTTGACAATATAATATTATTTATATTATTATAATACTAAATTAATATAATAATTTCAATATGTGGAGGAAATATTTTGAAAATTCTGGTTATTAACTGTGGCAGTTCTTCACTAAAATATCAGTTAATGGATATGACTGATGAATCTGTTCTATGTAAAGGTGCGATTGAACGTATCGGCCTAAAGATTAACGGTGGAGAAGAAAATGTTATCGTAAAGGTAAACGGCGAAAAATACACCTATGATAAGGAGCTACCTACTCATACCGATGCATTCAACGAGGTTAAGTATATTCTTTCCGAGAGTGAATATAAGGTTATTAATTCATTCAACGAGATTGATGCAATCGGTCATCGTGTTGTTCAGGGTGGCGACAAGTACACAGACAGCGTGCTTATTGATGCAGAGGTTGAGAAGAATATCGAGGAGCTATCTCCTTTGGCTCCGCTACATAATCCTGCTAATCTTCAGGGCTATCGTGCCTGCTTAGAGATTGTAGGTCCTGACATTCCTCAGGTTGCAGTATTCGATACGGCTTTTCACAGCACAATGCCTGCAAAGGCATATATGTATGCCGTGCCTTATGAGTATTACGAAAAGTACGGTGTTCGTCGTTACGGCTTCCACGGTACATCACATAAGTTTGTATCACACAGAGTTGCCGAGAAGATGGGCAAGGATATTAAGGATATTAAGACTATCACTTGCCATTTAGGTAACGGCTCATCAATCGCAGCAGTTAAGTACGGTAAGGTTGTTGATACATCAATGGGCTTTACTCCTCTTGACGGCTTTATGATGGGTACACGCTCGGGCGGTGTTGACCCATCGGTTGTAACATTCATCGAAAAGAAGCTTGGCATTTCTCCTGATGAAATGGATACTATCCTAAATAAGAAATCAGGTGTTAATGCTATTTCGGGCATTTCCTCTGACGACAGAGATATTTGTGCCGCACAGGCTGAGGGTAACGAAAGAGCTATCCTCGCTCACGAAATGCAGGCATACGAAATTGCAAAGTTTATCGGCTCATACGTTGCTGCTATGAACGGTGTTGATGCTATCGTATTTACCGGCGGTATCGGCGAAAACGGCGTATGGCTTCGTTCAAAGATTTGCTCTTACTTGGGCTATCTCGGTGTTCATATTAACGAAAATATTAACGAAAAGACACAAAAGGGTGCCGAGGCAGAGCTGACTGATCCGTTAGATAAGGTTAGAGTATTCATTCTTGCTACTGACGAGGAGCTTACTATTGCAAGAGATACAGCTGCTATTGTATCAGCATTATAATTATTTTGATTTAAGTTTAAGTTATAAGATTATAGAAAAGGAGGAGTTATAAATGCCTGAGATTAAGTATGAGGTTACAGAGCATCTTGGTGTTCTTTCAGAGACAACAAGAGGCTGGACAAGAGAAGTTAATATGATTTCTTGGAATGGTCGCGAGCCAAAGATTGATGTTCGTGATTGGTCACCTGATCATACTAAGATGAGCAAGGGTATTACCTTTACTGTTGAAGAGGTTAAGGAATTCACAAAGCTTGTTGAAAAACTTTAATTAAACAGATTTTTAAGGGCAACAACCTTGTTGCCCTTGAACTTTTGTTTAGCATATCTAATTGAGATATTTATTATGATAATTACGATTAATTCGGGGTATATAAAATG
>CALZMC010000047.1 GCA_945788455.1 uncultured Clostridia bacterium | reverse complement strand
AGCCTTAATATGAAACATATCCGAAAGCTCCCAAGCACCTGCTGTGATATAGCCCTCAATAGCATGAGTAAGAGCATCCATACCGGTAGCAGCAGTCAGTCCCTTTGGCATTGATGACATCATATCGGGGTCAACAACTGCAACAACAGGAATATCGTGAACATCAACGCATACCATTTTTCTGTTATTCTCTACATCTGTGATAACGTAGTTAATAGTAACCTCGGCAGCAGTACCTGCTGTTGTAGGAACAGCGATAATAGGAACACACTTATTCTTTGTCGGAGCAACGCCCTCAAGCGACTTTACATCAGCGAATTCGGGATTCTTAATAATGATACCGATAGCCTTTGCAGTATCCATTGAAGAACCGCCACCGATAGCGATAATGCAATCAGCACCGCTATTTTTAAATGCCTCAACACCTGTTTGAACATTTTCGATTGTTGGGTTTGGCTTAATCTCGCTGTATATCTCGTATGCGATATTTGCGTTATCAAGAACGTCTGTAACCTTCTTTGTTACGCCGAATTTAATTAGGTCGGGGTCAGAGCATACAAAAGCCTTCTTAAAGCCTCTGCCGTTGACCTCTGTTGCAATCTCCTGAATTGCTCCCTTTCCGTGATAAGATGTTTCGTTTAGTACAAATCTGTTTGCCATAATTTTTACTCCTTTACAATATGTAGGCATTCGCCCTGAATATATAATAGCACTTTGACAAAAAAATATCAATGTTCATTTTTAAATTTTTAATAATTCAACACTATTAATAAAATCTGTACAATAAATAAGGGCAATGGTATTTAAACCGTTGCCCTAAAATTCAACCTGAATTGTTGTGCCGATATTCTCCTCACTGCTGACAGAGACAGTTGCGTTATGTACCTCTGCGATATGCTTTACTATCGCAAGGCCGAGACCTGTGCCACCTGTTTCCTTACTGCGTGACTTATCAACTCTGAAAAATCTTTCAAATATTCTTTCTTGGCACTCATCGGGGATACCGATACCCGTATCCTCAACCGACAGCATTGCTTTTGTGCTGTAAAGATTTTTTACAACAATCTTTACATATCCGTTTTCTTTATTATATCTAATTGCATTATCAATTAGGTTATATACCATTTCCTCAAGAAGAGATGCATTACCTTCAACATAGCATTCCTCGGTGTCAATACAAATACTGACATTTTTTGCTCTCGCATTCATTTCAAGTGACTCAGCACATCGTTTTGCAATTTCCTCAAGATTTACCTCCTCAAAGGAAATGGTTTCAGGCTGTGCTTCATCGAGCTGTGAAAGCTGAATAATATCCTCGGTTAGCGTTACAAGTCTTAATGCCTGCTTTCTTATCGTAGATGCAAATGGCTTTACATCCTCGGGCTTAGCCATTCCGTTTTCGATAAGCTCGGCATAGCCTGCGATTGAGGTCAAAGGAGTTTTCAGCTCGTGAGATACATTTGCTGTAAATTCCTTTTTCTGCTTATCAAGAAGATTTTGTTTTTTCTTATGCTCCTTTAGTGCATTAACAAACGGTTTTAGCTCGACAAAAGTCTCCTGCTTCTCAATATTATCAAGATTGTTTCCGATATCGGTAATAGGCTTAACAATGCTTTTTGTTACTGCAAAGCTGATGGCAAACGACAAAAGCATAACGATAAACGCAACGATAGCGATATAAATCAGCGACTCATAGAAAACTACAGAAATACTGTTTCCTGTCACTGCGACACGAAGAACATTTCCGTTATCGAGCCTGATAGCGTAATAATATGTATTTTTGTCAATCGTTGTTGACTTACGAATAACAGAGCCCTGACCGTTATTAAGAGCCTCTTTAAATTCAGGTCTGTCGGCGTGACTTTCCATTTTTTCTGCATCTTCGGCACTATCGGCAAGAACAGTACCACTCGCATCAATTACCGTAAGTCTTGTGTCATCATTATAGCTTTCGTTTATAAACGAATAATCGTTAGTTGAATTAATCTCAGATGAGACAATAGTCGCTGTGGATTTTAAAAAGCTTTGCGCCTGCTTTTCGTAGTAGCTATGAAATACGGCAACAGTCAAAAGGCTTGTTACAATAACAATACCCAAGCCGAGAGATACAATTTTTGCAAATGTTTTTTTTATCATTTTACTCTCCTATTTTATAGCCTACATTTCTAATTGTTTTGATATAATCGCCGGCATCTCCAAGCTTTTTTCTAAGCGACTGAATATGAACATCAACCGTTCTGTTACCCTGCTCAAAATCATAGCCCCATATAGTCTCCATTAGCCTGTCACGTGTCATAACAATGCCCTTATTTATTATTAATAGTTTTAAAATTTCGTATTCCTTATATGTCAGCTCAATCTCATTATCGCCGACAAAAACAATATGCTTTGCCTCATCAATGATAATATTCTTAAATGCAAGATTATCAACAATGCTCCTTTGTGTTCTGCGAAGAACAGCCTTAACTCTGCTGACAAGCTCCATTACGCCGAACGGCTTTGTAATATAATCATCAGCTCCTAAATCAAGACCTTTTACTGCATCAATCTCACTCGTTTTTGCAGTTACCATAATTACAGGAATATTCTTATATAGAGGGGTTGCCTTTAGCTTTTTTAAGACAGAAAGTCCATCCTCATCAGGCAGCATTATGTCAAGAATAATTAGTGACGGCATCTTTTTCTCTAAAGCAGAGAACAGTCCCTTTGCTCTGTCAAAGCCATCAACATCAAAATCACTGTTGATAAGCGCATAGCTTTCAAGCTCCTTAATGCTAAAATCGTCCTCGACAATGTAAATCAAATTTTTCATAGCTCTATCCTATCTTATATTTTCTTAAATATGCCTCAAACATTTCCATAAAGCCCTCGTTGTTTCGGTTTTTTACACCCTTGAGGTATGTGTGAGTTTGATAGCTTCTGTTTGATAGCTCGATAATGCATACAGCAAGATTTGAGCAATGGTCTGCAATTCTTTCAAATGAATTAATAATATCGAAGAAAAGCATTCCGTTTTCAATAGTACATTCATCGCCCTGCAATCTCTTTGAGTGTCTTGCGCGAAGCTCCTGCTTTAGATTATTAATAACCTGCTCAAGAGGCTCAATTTCTGCTGCGAGCTCGACATCATCATTCACAAATGACTCAATAGACTTGTCAACAATTTCTCGTACTGCTCTACTCATAACCTCAAGCTCTTTATTTGCATCAGTTGAAAAATGCACATTGTTTTGGTGCATTCGTCTTTTTATCTTTAGAATATTTACACCGTAGTCGCCGATACGCTCAAAATTACTGATTGAGTGGCTTAGCTTTGAGAGCTTTATTGAGTCTTCAATACTCAAATTCATAGAGCTGATTTTTACAAGATATGTTTCAAGCTCGTCCTCAAGATTGTCAAGAGTTTTTTCGTTCTTGCTGATTGTATCATCATTATTATGAGAGTATTTTTTTATCAAGTCAAGGCATAAATAAATATTTTCTCTCGCAAGTCCACCCATTGAGTCAACCTGCTCCTTTACCTTATCTATTGCGTAAGAAGGTGTCATAAGGAAGCGCTCATCAATAAGAGCATTCGACTCATCCTCATTATTATCTCTAACAACCAAGTGAGCAAGCCTTTCGAGTTGCTTTCCAAACGGGAACAAAACTACTGTTGAGAATATATTAAATACTGTGTGAATTATAGCGATAGTTGTTGCATTTACCGAATTTTCAATAAACGGAAGTCCAAAAATTGCATCTGCACCATAAAACAATGTCATAGCAAGCAAAACTCCGATTATATTAAAAGCTAAATGAACAACAGCAGTACGCTTTGCGTTTTTATTTGTGCCGACAGAGGATAAAATTGCAGTAACGCAAGTACCGATATTTTGACCGAGAATTATCGGAAAAGCAGACGCAATATTAATTGAGCCTGTAACGGCAAGTGCTTGTAGAATACCGACTGATGCAGATGATGACTGAATTACAGCAGTTAATACAGCACCTGCAAGGACACCTAAAATCGGATTTGAAAACATTGTCAGTATGCTTGTAAACTGAGGAACGTCTTTTAGCGGTTCAACAGCTCCACTCATGGTCTCCATACCGAACATCAATATTGAAAAGCCTAAAAGAATTGAGCCGATATCCTTTTTCTTTTCCTTCTTGCCTGCCATATACATAATAATACCGATTAGTGCAAGCACAGGAGTAAACGAAGACGGTTTTAGCAAACTTATGAATAAATTAGTGCTTTCAATATTAGTCAGCGACAAAATCCAACCTGTAATTGTTGTGCCGATATTTGCACCCATTATTATGCCGATAACCTGATTAAGGCTCATAATTGACGAATTAACAAAGCCAACTGCCATAACGGTTACAGCTGATGACGACTGAATTATCGCAGTAATGCCTGCACCGAGCAAAACGCCCTTAATTCTGTTGTTCGTCATTTTTTCAAGAATAGATTCAAATTTACCGCCACCAAGCTTTTCGAGTGAAGAGCCCATATAATTCATTCCAAAAAGGAAAAGAGCAAGTCCACCGACAAGTGACAGAACATTAAAAACAGACATTATATCACCTCTACGATAATATAATGCCGTTTCATTCAGTAAATATTAATTTTATGTTAAATTCATGTTAAGTTAAGCAAGCTGTTTTAGGCTTGTTCTGATTTGTCTCGCTTGCTTAGCCGAATTGTCCGTTGATGTATTCGTATGTTCTTTGATGTGCCGGAGAGGTAAACATTTTTTCTGTCGTGTCATACTCAATAATCTCTCCGAGAAGGAAGAAAGCTGTTTTATCTGAAATTCTTTTTGCTTGGCTCATTGAGTGAGTGACAATTACAATCGTATAATTCTTTTTTAGCTCAAGAATTAAATCCTCAATCCTCTTTGTAGATATGGGATCTAATGCTGAAGTAGGCTCATCCATTAACAAAATATCTGGATTTACTGCTAAGGCTCTCGCAATACACAGTCTTTGCTGTTGTCCACCCGATAGCGCTAAAGCGCTTTTCTTCAGCTTATCCGACACCTCGTCCCAAAGAAATGCTTTTTTTAAGCTGTCCTCAACAATTTTGTCAAGCTCTCTCTTGTTATGAATTCCGTGAGTCCTCGGTCCGTAAGCGATATTATCATATATGCTCATAGGAAAAGGATTTGGCTTTTGGAAGACCATACCAACTCGTTTTCTTAAATCATTGACATCAATGTTGTTAATGCTCTGACCGTCCAATAATATTTCGCCGCTTATTTTGCATCCGTCAATCAAATCATTCATACGATTAAGCGTTTTTATAACGGTCGATTTACCACATCCGCTGGGTCCGATAAAGGCTGTTATTTCATTTTCCTCAATATCAAGATTGATGCCCTTTATCGCTTTAAAATCATCATAATACAGCTCTAAATTTTTTATTTGAATTTTACTCATTTTTCAACCTCTTTGCAATAAAGCCGGAAAGTGCATTTATAATCAATACTACTATAAGCAGAACAACAGCGGTAGCATAAGCCTCGTTAGTATATAATCCCTCATTTAAAAGGCAATACAAATGAACCGACAATGTTCTTGTTGATGATGAGAGGCTTTCGGCTGCGTCAGGTACAGTTCCTGCAGTATAAACCAAAGCAGCAGTTTCGCCGACAATTCGCCCTATTGCAAGAATAATTCCCGAAAGTATGCCCGGCATAGCACTGGGCAAAACGATTACAAATATAGTTCTAAGCTTTCCTGCTCCAAGACCAAACGAACCCTCACGATATGTATCGGGTACCGATAGCAGTGCTTCCTCAGTTGTTCGGATTATTAGCGGTAACACCATTATTGCCAGTGTAATTACACCCGCCTTTAGCGAATATCCCCATTCTTTTGAGATAACAAAGGCCAAAAATCCATACAAGCCATAAACGATTGACGG
>CALZMC010000046.1 GCA_945788455.1 uncultured Clostridia bacterium | reverse complement strand
GGCTATTCGCCATTTTGAAAAAGGCAGAATTGTTATCTTCGGTTGCGGAACAGGTTCTCCGTTCTTCTCAACCGATACAGCTGCCGCATTGAGAGCTGTTGAGATTAACGCAGATGCTTTGCTTAAAGCAACTAACGTTGACGGCGTTTATGATAAGGACCCCAACAAGTATGATGATGCTGTTAAGTATGATGAGGTCACATTCAGAGACGTTCTTGCACGTGACATTAAGGTTATGGATTCAACTGCATTTTCACTATGTAAGGATAACGACCTGTCAATCATCGTATTTGATTTAACAGACCCTAATAATATTGTTCGTGCAGTATCCGGCGAAAATATCGGTACTGTTGTAAGAAATTAATCAGAGAGGTAAATATTTATGGATTCAGTATTCGCAAAAACAAAAGAAAAGATGGAAAAGTGCCTAACATCTCTTGAAAGAGATTATTCAGCTATTAGAGCAGGAAGAGCTAATCCTGCTATTCTTGATAAGGTTATGGTTGACTATTACGGCGTTCCTACACCTATTATCCAAATGGCTGCCGTTTCTTCTCCTGAACCGAGAATGTTAGTTGTTCAGCCTTGGGATGCATCAACCCTAAAGGAAATCGAAAAGGCAATCAACACAGCCGACATTGGCATCAACCCTCAAAATGACGGTAAGGTTATTCGCCTAAACTTCCCACAGCTGACAGAGGAGCATCGTAAGACTCTCCAAAAGGACATCTCAAAGAGAGGCGAGGAAGCAAAGGTTGCTATCCGTAACGTTCGCCGTGATGCTATGGATGACATCAAAAAGCTAAAGAAGAATAACGAGATTACAGAGGACGACCAAAAGGACGGCGAAAAGAAGCTTCAGGATATTACTGACGATTTTATCAAGCAGGCTGAAGCTATCACAAAGAAGAAGGAAGAGGAAGTTATTTCTCTTTAATTCGATTAATAGAATTGTTGGGGGTGACTTTTTTACAGTCACCCTAAAACTGTATTAAGGAGGAGCTTAGTGTGAAAAATCACACTATTCCGATTGTATCTCAGTTGCGGTACCCAAAATTCCAATAGGAATTTTGACCGCTGCCAGTTCTTTTTGCTTCCTTCATCTCGCACTGCGAGCGGTCGCAAACGAACCCCTCAAAATTTGCCTGTGGCATAATTTTGAGATGGCTAAATTCCCATTATACGCCTTATCCGGCTACAATAAGGCGTTAGGAATTTTTAATACTACTATTTGTAGCCGGAAAGGCTATGGGAATTTATATGGCACTTTTTAATAATAAAAACAGCGAAAAACAGGAGTTTGATGTTCTGCCGAAGCATATCGGAATTATTATGGACGGCAACGGCAGATGGGCGAAGAAAAGAGCTTTGCCTCGTTCTGCAGGCCATAAGGCAGGTGCAAATGTTTTTCGTACAATCAGCAAGGAATGTGAACGACTCGGCATAGAATACGTTACCTTTTATGCCTTTTCAACAGAGAATTGGAAAAGGCCAAAGGAAGAGGTTGACGCTCTGATGAGTCTGTTTATGGATTATCTGCTTGAGGCCAAAAGTGATATGACTCAAGCCGGAAACAGTAGGATAAAATTCATAGGCGAGCGCGAGGGGATATCTCAGGAGCTTTTGAATTTAATGGACGAGGCAGAGGAGGAAACTGCTTCTCACACAGGTACAACTGTTTATCTTGCCATTAACTACGGTGGAAGACAGGAGATTGTTTCTGCCGTTAACAAGCTTATCAGCGAGGGAAAAACAGAAATTACCGAGGACGATATCTCAAACGGAATTTATACTGTACCCGACTGCGACTTGATTATTAGACCGAGCGGAGAGCAGAGATTGTCAAACTTTTTGCTTTGGCAGGCTGCTTATAGCGAATTTTGGTACAGCGATGTTCTTTGGCCTGATTTTAAGATTAGTGATTTACACAAGGCACTTCGTGAATTTGAAAAGCGAAATCGCCGTTTTGGAGGATGAATATGAAACAAAGAGTTATTACAGCAGTTTGCTTGTTAGCAGTGCTTGCTTTAGTAGTATGGCAGATTAAAACGCCTGTTCTTGTTATTGTTGTTGCACTTTTATCAGCAATCGCAAGCGGCGAAATTATGAGATGTGCAAATGTACAAAACACAGCAATCAAAATTATCGGTATTGCTTTTTCGGCACTTACTCCGTTTTTTGCAAGCTCAAAGGTTATGATGCCTTGGATTAGTATGGATACCTGGAGTGTTGTTATTGACTTTATTCCAAATATCGTTTTCGTTATTGCATTATGCCTCGTATTCCTATTAGCAATGCTCAAGGGCTATGCTTATACGAGCTTTGAGGATGTTGCGATTTCAATTTTTGCAAGTGTTATTGTTCCTTACGGCTTTAGCCTGTTCATTAGACTGCGTGATATGTACGACAATATGCAGTTTGGTGTATATCTTATTTTCTTTGCACTCATTTGTGCTCTTGCTACCGATACAGGTGCACAGCTTACGGGTATGGCATTCGGCAAGCATAAAATGTCGCCGAATATTTCGCCTAAGAAAACGGTTGAGGGTGCAGTCGGCGGACTTATTTTCAGTCTGGTGCTAAATGCAATAGCTCTTGTCCTTTACAACAAAATTGCCAATGTTCCTCTTGACAGAAGTATGGCAACTGTGCTGATGATTGCTTGCCTTCCGATTTCGTTTATGGGTATGATGGGCGACCTTTCAGCATCAGTGCTGAAGAGAAACTTTGGCATAAAGGATTTTGGAAAGATATTCCCGGGACACGGTGGAGTAATGGACAGACTCGACTCAACACTTTTCACTCTGCCTTGTACATACGCAGTCGCTTTAATCACAAGACATTTCTTTTAATTAAAGCATATAGACTATAAAATATTACTTTTGCTTAGTGCAAAATGGAGAAGAATATTTACGGTGATATTATGAAAAATATTTCTCTTTTAGGCTCAACCGGTTCAATCGGTACTCAGAGCCTTGATGTTTGCAGAATGCACGGCTATGCCGTAAAATGCTTAACTGCAAACAGTCGTGTTGATATTATTGAAAATCAGGTTCGTGAATTTAAGCCTGAGCTTGTTTGTATGATGAATGAAAGGTCTGCAAAGGAGCTAAAGGACAAAATCAGCGACACGAACACAAGGGTCGTTGCAGGTCTTGACGGCCTTATTGAATGTGCAACTTATGACGGCGCAGATACTGTACTTAACAGCGTTGTCGGTATGGTCGGTCTTCAACCTACACTCGAGGCAATTAAGGCAAAAAAGACTATTGCCCTTGCGAATAAGGAGACCTTGGTTGCAGGCGGTCATCTTGTTACAAATCTTGCAAAGGAAATGGGAGTTGATATTCTTCCTGTTGACAGCGAGCATTCTGCAATTTTCCAGGCAATGCAGGGCTCTCCAAATAAAAAGGCTATCAAAAAGATTATCCTTACTGCTTCGGGAGGTCCTTTCTTTAACAAGACTCTTGACGAGCTTGAGAATGTTACGGCTGCCGATGCTCTAAAGCATCCTAATTGGGATATGGGTGCAAAAATAACCATCGACTCTGCTACAATGATGAACAAGGGACTTGAATTTATTGAGGCAAAATGGCTTTTCGATATGCCGAATGAGGATATAGAAATTGTTGTTCATCGTGAGAGTGTTGTTCATTCTGCTATCGTGTATCAGGATAATTCAATGATAGCACAGCTCGGCGTTCCCGATATGAGAATACCTATTCAGTATGCACTAACATATCCCGAACGAGAGCCGAGCCCTGTTAACGAGCTTTCTCTTACGGATTATGGAAAGCTGACATTTTTTGAACCTGATTATGATACATTTAAGTGCATCAACGTGTGTAAAAATGCTATTGAAATGGGCGGTCTTCATCCTGCAGCCGCAAACGGTGCTAATGAAGAAAGTGTTAGATTATTCCTTGACGGAAAAATTAAATTTAAAGATATTGCATATCTTAATAATGAGGCTATGCTCAATGCCGGCGACAAAACGGATTTTACACTTCAGGATGTTTTGAATGCCGACAGAAAAGCAAGAAATTATGTTATTGAGGCGGTTAAGTGAGTATAAGTTCTATTTTTAATTCTGTTTATCCTTTTGTTGTAGCAATACTGTTTTTTGAGCTGATAATCATTATCCACGAGGGCGGACATTTTGTTGCTGCAAGACTGATGAAAATTAAGGTAAATGAGTTTTCTATCGGTATGGGTCCAAAGCTTTTCTCCTTTAAAAAGGGCGACACAAAATATTCTCTCAGACTGATTTTGTTTGGAGGATATTGCGCTATGGAGGGCGAGGATAAGGACAGCGATGACAAAAATGCCTTTGGCAACAAGAAGGTAATACAAAGGATTTTTGTTGTAGTCGCAGGTGCTTTGATGAATTTGGTGCTCGGATTTATTATTGTGCTCATTATTGTTTCATCACAAAATCTTGTCGGCACAACACAGGTAGCAAAATTTGATACAAATGCCGTTAGTGTGAATTCCGGTCTTCAGGTCGGCGATGAAATAAAAAGCATTGACGGAATGAGGATTTACGCAACTAACGATATTACAACTGCCTTTTCCCGAAGTGATGATGATACTGTTGATATGGTCGTTTCGCGTAACGGAAAAACCGAAAGCCTGACTGTTAAGTTTGATACAGAGTTGATAGAGGGCAGACAATATATATCAATGGACTTTTGGCTTGTCGGAAATGAAAAAACATTTTTCGGTGTCCTTTCTCAAGCAGGCAAGGAATTTTTGTCCTATGCGAGAATGGTATTTCTCTCGGTCCACGATATAATTGTCGGTCGATTCGGCATTAGTGATATGAGTGGTCCTGTCGGTACCGTTACGGTCGTTTCTTCTGCAGTAAAAACGTCTGTATATTCAATGCTGAGAATTATGGCACTGCTCACAATTAACGTTGGATTGTTCAATTTATTCCCTATCCCTGCACTTGACGGCTGGAGATTATTCGTGCTAATAGGCGAGGGAATTACAAGAAAAAAGCTACCACAAAAGATGGAATATCTAATCAATGCAGTAGGACTTGTATTACTGCTTGGATTAATGAGCGTGGTAACATTTTCGGATATAACAAAGCTGTTTTAGTTTAAATAAAGCTAAATTATAAATACTCTTGAGGTGAGTTTTATGGAAAGACGAGTTAGTAAAAAAATTAAGATTGGAAACACCTATATCGGTGGAGATAGCGATATATTAGTTCAAAGTATGCTTAATATTCCTGCAAGTGATATTGACGGCTCTGTTGCACAGGCAAAGGAGCTTGCTTCTGCAGGATGTCAGGTTATTCGTTTTGCTATTCCTAATGAGGACGCACTTGCTCTTATTGAGCCTATTAAGAATGCTGTTGATGTTCCGCTTGTTGCTGATATTCACTTTGATTACAAGCTTGCTCTCGGTGCCGCCGAAAGAGGAATTGATAAGATTAGAATTAATCCCGGAAATATCGGAGATGACAGTAGAGTAAAGGCTGTTGCCGATATATGCAAGCTAAAAAATATTCCTATTCGTATCGGTGTAAATTCAGGCTCACTCGAAAAGGAGATTCTTGCAAGATACGGCTCTCCGACACCTGAGGCTATGGTTGAGTCTGCAATGTATCATGCAAACTTGCTTGAAAAATTTGATTTTGACGACATTGTCATTTCTATAAAATCATCAAATGTAGAAACTATGATTAATGCCTATGAGCTTTGTGCCGAGAGATGTAGCTATCCTTTGCATCTCGGTGTTACAGAGGCAGGAACAGAGCGTATGGGCATTATAAAATCAGCAGTCGGTATCGGCTCGCTTTTGACTCACGGTATCGGCGATACAATAAGAGTCAGCCTGACTGATGCACCTGTAAAAGAGGTGTTTGCTGCCTTTGATATTTTAAAGGCAATCGGACTAAAAAATG
>CALZMC010000045.1 GCA_945788455.1 uncultured Clostridia bacterium | reverse complement strand
GGGGACGGTTCCCTGTGCAGGTATCTAAAGGAGTTAATACTTATATGAAAAATATTTTAAAAGATAGCTTAAAGCTAATTGCAATTTCGTTTGTTTGTAATTGGTGCTTATTTATTCCTATTTTTTTATGTGATGGACTCGGCTGGTATCCCATCTATACTGAGTATATGGAACTCGCTTCTTATTTCATTTGTATTGTTTTTGAAGTTTTTGTATTTAGTATTGTAGGAAGCAATATGAAATTTAGTTACAAATCTTTAGCTATATTCTTCATCGTATCAATTTTATTTAGCATTTTATCAACTGCCTTGCGTGGCGGTTGGTCCAGCGTAATGCTTTTAAATGCTGTTGTTATTTCATATACTTCATTTGTAAAAAGCCTTATTGCTCCGATTTGTGAAACTACATTAAAGGCTTTCGTTTTGCTGATATCAAGCCTTATTGCCAGAAGGTAACACAGTTGACGGTTTATTGTGTTGACACGACAAAGGGCAAAAAACGGCCTGAATAAAAAATGACTGCAAGAAATCCAAAAGGATATGCTTGCAGTCTTTTGCTTTATACACATATTGGAGCCACGTGTCTAAAGAAGGCTCAAAAAAACGCTCCGTAAAACGAAGCGTTTTGAATACAAAAGTGATTATCTCTTTGAGAACTGAGGAGCACGACGAGCCTTCTTTAGACCTGGCTTCTTTCTTTCCTTCATACGTGGGTCACGTGTTAGGAAGCCTGCCTTCTTTAGTGCAGGACGAAGAGCCTCATCATACTGAAGAAGCGCTCTTGCGATACCGTGACGGATAGCACCAGCCTGACCTGTAACGCCACCACCGTTTACACGGCAAACGATATCGAATTTCTCTGTTGTCTCTGTTAGAGTTAGAGGCTGACGAACAATAAGCTTTAGTGTCTCAAGACCAAAGTAATCGTCAATGTCTCTGTCGTTAGTTGTAATCTTGCCGGTACCTGCATAAACACGTACACGAGCAACAGACTCTTTTCTTCTACCTGTTCCGTAGAAATAAGGATTTGTTTCGTACATATTCAGATACCTCCCTTAAAATTCCCAAGCAGTTGGCTGCTGAGCCTCGTGCTTGTGTTCAGCGCCCTTGTAAATGTGGCATCTTGTGAGCTGCTTTCTGCCCTGTGTTGTGTCAGGAATCATACCCTTAACAGCAAGCTTCATAGCAAAATCGCTCTTTTCACTCATAAGAGTGCCATACTTAACTTCCTTTAGGTTGCCGATATAACCTGTGTGATGCTGATATAGCTTCTTGTTTAGCTTGTCGCCTGTAAGAACAGCCTTATCAGTGTTAATGATAATAACGAAATCGCCGCAATCAACGTTTGGTGTGAAGATTGGCTTTTGCTTTCCTCTGAGAAGTACAGCAGCTTCTGCAGCTACTCTACCGAGAGGCTTGCCCTCAGCGTCAATAACATACCACTTGCGCTCAACTTCGTTAGCCTTTGGCATAAATGTTGACATAATCAATATCCTCCGTAATTTTTTGAAATAAAATGACTAAATACATAGTCGCTTTTTCATTGCTCGAATATAATAACACAAGTGTATTTGATAGTCAATATAATTTTTGGATAAAATTTATAAAATAGGTATAAAACTCTCAAATACTCACTTATACTCGCCCAATCGTACCAAATACTAAATTATTATTTATCAAAATGTGGAGGAATTATGGACGGATGTTCGCTTAATTTAGCAGTATCTGCGCTTGCCTGCGCAATTGCAAGGGACAAAAGTGTTGATGAAATTACGCTTTTGTTGTTGCTGTTTACTCAGCTTGGAGACAGTCTTGCAACAATAGCGGGAGGCGATAATATTTGTAATAATAATTATTCTGTTAATAACGTAAATAATGAAAATAATATAACTAATTTAGAATTATCTTGAATTCCTATTATATTAGTAGTATAATAGCCCTATATATATTAGGAGATAGAATAATGAAAATCAGCGAAATATTAAATAATAATAAAGTAACCGTATCCTTTGAGGTTTTTCCGCCAAAGGAGTGGGCAAAAATTGATGACACTAAAGCGATAATAACCGAGCTATCAAAGGACAGACCTGCCTGGATGAGCGTTACCTACGGCGCCGCAGGAACAACAAGCGGATATACAACCGAGATTGCTAATGCCGTAAAAAATTTGGGAATTACTCCTTTATCTCATTTAACCTGTATCAATTCGAGCAGAGAAAAGGTTAACTCTGTTTTAGACGAGCTTGAGAAAAACGGAATAGAAAATATACTTGCGCTTCGCGGCGATATTCCACAGGGCTTTGAGGGTGGAGCAGGACAGGATTTTCATAATGCATACGAGCTAATTGCAGAGATAAAAAAGAGAAATAAGTTTTGCATCGGTGGTGCATGTTATCCCGAAATTCATCCCGAGTCAAAAAACAGGGTTGAGGATATTGCACATCTAAAGGAAAAGGTTGATGTCGGTCTTGACTTTATCACAACACAGATGTTTTTTGACAACGAGGCACTGTATAATTTTAGAGAAATGTGTGCGATAAAGGAGATTAATGTTCCTATCGTTGCAGGTATTATGCCGATTACTAATGCAAGACAAATAAAGAGGTCAATAGAGCTTTCAAACTGCTCAATCCCAAAGAAATTCGAAAGGATAATGGACCGCTTCGGAGATAATCCTGATGCTATGAAGCAAGCAGGTATCGTTTATGCTACCGAGCAGATTATCGACCTTATGGCTAACGGCGTAAATAACATTCACATTTACACTATGAACAAGCCTGATGTTGCTCATAGGATTATGGAAGGATTGTCGGCGATAATCAATGAATAGAAATGAGATATTAAGGTATTTAAGAACGTCATCAAGAGTTGAGGATGAGAGGCTTTTTAGTCTAATTGATGAATGCTGTGATGAGGTCAATGCCTGTGTAAAGCCTAAAACTCTGCACAGGATTTTTGACTGCTCGGTTGACGAGGACAGTCTAAGAATAGGCGACACCGTTTTTTACAGCACGAGGCTTGCCGATAACCTTAAAGGGTGCAGGAGAGTTTGCGTGTTCGGTGCAACTCTCGGTACTGAATGTGACAGGCTTTTGAGAACATACAGTGCTACGAATATTGCAAGGTCGATGGTTCTTCAGGCTTGTCTTGCATCAAAAATCGAGGAGGTCTGTGATGACCTTGAGGACAAGCTGAGGGCTGAGGGATTAGTCCCCAGACAAAGGTATTCGCCGGGTTATTTTGATTTAGATATAAAGGAAAACAAAAAAATATTTGAGCTGTTAGAGCTGACAAAAAGAATCGGTCTTACAATTACGGACACGTATCAAATGGTTCCGACAAAGTCAGTAACGGCATTTATAGGGATTGAAAATGATTAGATATTTTGACGGTGGAATGGGTAGTATGCTAAACCTAAGGGCAGGCGAGCTACCCGAACAATTAAATATTAACGAGCCTGAAAGAGTTTTTGCTGTTCATAAGGCTTATGCCGATGCAGGCTGTGAATTTATCACAACAAACACATTTGGAGCGAATAGCTTAAAGTATGATAATGTCGCAGAGCTTGTCAAGGCAGGCTGTGAGCTTGTAAAAAGGACAGGCAAGAAAATTGCGCTCGATATAGGTCCGACAGGAAAGCTGCTAAAGCCAATGGGCGACCTTGATTTTGAAAGAGCAGTTGAGTTGTTTAGTGAGGTCGTTGTTGCGGGCAGAGACTACGCAGATGTTGTTATCATCGAGACAATGAGCGACACCTATGAGCTAAAGGCGGCTATTTTGGCTGTTAAGGAAAACTGCGATTTGCCTATAATTGCGTCTATGATTTTTGATGAAAAGGGCAGGCTTTTGACAGGCGGAGATGTTAAGTCGGCGACAGCTATGGTTGAGGGACTCGGTGTTGATGTTATCGGTATGAACTGCGGTCTCGGTCCAAAGCAGATGATTAGTCTTGTTAAGGAGCTGAGAGATGCTACCTCTCTGCCGATTATTGTTATGCCAAATGCAGGACTGCCTGAGTCGATTGACGGAAGGACTGTATATAATGTCAGCCCTAATGAATTTGCAAGTGATATGAGAGAAATTGCGAATATCGGCGTTTCTTATCTCGGTGGCTGCTGCGGTACAACTCCTGAGCATATCAAGGCTATGATAGACGCAACAAAAAATATTGAGGCGTCTGTTCCCGAAAAGAAAACGGATACAATCGTAACATCATATTCAGGCTATGTTACTATCGGCGACAAGCCCGTTATTATCGGCGAGAGAATTAACCCGACAGGAAAGAAGCTATTTAAGGAGGCTCTTCGAAATAACGATATTGATTATGTTATTAAAGAGGGCATCGCTCAGCAGGAAAAGGGCGCGCATATTCTTGATGTTAATGTAGGTCTGCCTGAAATTGATGAGGTAAAGTGGCTAAAGGACGCTGTTTTTAATCTTCAAAGCGTGCTTGCACTACCGCTTCAGCTCGACAGCTCAAATCCCGATGCTTTAGAGGCAGGAATGAGAATATATAACGGAAAGCCGATGGTTAACTCTGTAAACGGAAAGCAAAGCTCAATGGAGCAGGTTTTTCCTCTTGTTAAAAAGTACGGCGGTGTTGTCGTTTGTCTGTGTCTTGACGAAAACGGCATTCCCGAAACTGCTGACGGCAGAATAGAAATTGCGAAAAAGATTATCACAACGGCAAAGGAATACGGTATTGATAAAAAGGATTTAGTCGTTGACGCGCTGACAATGACTATTTCTACAAACAAGGATAATGCTATTGAAACACTAAAGGCAGTAAATTATATTAGAAACGAGCTTGGAGTCGGCACAGTTCTCGGCGTATCTAATATCAGCTTCGGTCTGCCGAAAAGAGAGGCCGTAAATACTGCATTCTTTACACTTGCGCTTGAAAACGGACTTTCTGCAGGTATTATTAATCCGCTTAGTGATAGTATGATGAACGCTTATTATTCGTTTAACGCGCTTCGCGGATATGACGATAACTGTACCGAATATATAAACAGCGTTACAGATAACAAGCCTGTGGCTGTTGAAGCATCAACCTTTGATTTAAAAACTGCAATTATTAAGGGAGTTAAGGATGATGCCGGTGCCTGTGCAAGAGAATTGCTAAAGGACAGGCAGGCACTTGATGTAATTAACGAGTATATTATTCCGGCACTTGATATTGTCGGAGCTGATTTTGAAGGCAACAAGATATTTTTGCCGCAGCTTCTTATGAGCGCCGAGTCTGCGAAGACTGCGTTTGATGTAATTAAGGAGCATCTTATTCTAAAGGGCGAAAACAAAAAGAGCGAAAACAAGATAGTTATTGCAACCGTTGAGGGCGATATTCACGATATCGGTAAGAATATTGTTAAGGTTCTATTGTCAAATTACGGATTTGACGTAATAGATTTGGGCAAGGATGTTAAGTGCGAGACGGTGCTTGAGGAAACGATTAAGAATGATTGCTCGCTCGTTTGTCTGTCGGCACTGATGACTACTACTGTGCCTAATATGGAAAAGACAATAAAGCTAATTCATGATAATACCGATGCAAAGGTGTTAGTGGGCGGTGCTGTTTTGACAAAATCCTATGCAAAAATGATTAATGCAGATTTTTATGCAAAGGATGCTATGGAAAGCGTTAGAATAGCAAAGGCTTATTTTGGAGGAGAAGAATTATGATGATTTCAACAAAGGGCAGATATGCTCTTATGATAATGTCATATCTTGCTACACACAGAGACGAAAAGGCAGTATCTCTAAAGGATATTGCCGATGAGAGAGGTATGGGAATAAAATATCTCGAAATAATCGTCTCATCACTAAACAAGGCAGGTCTTCTTGACAGCGTTAGAGGAAAAAACGGTGGATACAGGCTAAACCGAGAGCCAAAGGATTACTCCATTTCAGAAATACTTCACGCTACCGAGGGCAGTCTTG
>CALZMC010000044.1 GCA_945788455.1 uncultured Clostridia bacterium | reverse complement strand
CAATAAGAATATCAAGTGCGTCTTGACCGGATTTTTTTAGTATCATTTTTATGCCGTCCTCATATTCAGGAGCACGGCTGTCAAGATTGTGACAGTCGGAGCCGATGAGATGAATTCTGCCGCTTTCTAAATACTTAATAAGCTTTTTTCTGACAAGTCTGTGAGAGCTTGAAAACGAGCTGATATTGACTTGTGTTAAACAGCCGGCACCAATATATGCATCAAGCAAATATTTATCCTTCATTAATGCAGGATAGCGTTCGATGTGAGCGAGAATAGGCTTAATCTTATATTTGTAGCTCAGGTTTAGCAGACGGTCAAAATCACTTTGAGAAAATTCAGAAGAAAACGGATGCTCGATTAGTGCATATCTTGAGTTTCCAATGCATAGCTTATCAAGATTATCATTATCAAAAATGCAATCTGAAATATAAACCTCTGCGGCAGGAATCAGTATCGGCGAATTATCGCCAAGAGCATTCTTGAGTCTGCTCAATGCCATATCGCGTCTTGCAACAAAATCCTGATACGAGATTGAGTCAGAATAATAGTGAGGGGTCAAAATAACAACATTTGCCCCTTGGAGCTGAAGTCTATTAATCATCTCTATACTCGTTTCAAGATGTCTTGCACCATCGTCAATACCGGGAAGGATATGACAATGAGTTTCAACTAAATTTGGAATAATCATTATCAGTCATTCCTTAGATTTTGAGGCTTGTTGTTAAAGCCGTAGCCACTGTTGATGTTTAGGTTTGAGTTCTTATTGCTACCGTAGCCATAGCCGTAACCGTAACCGTAACCGCCATAACCGTAGCCGTAGCCGTAGCCTCTCTTGTATTTATATCCATACTTTCCGTAAGAGCCTGATGAATTTGAATCAACAAAGTTTACGATAAATCCTATGATTTTTGCATCAATAAATTCAAGTGAGCTGAGTGCTCTTTGAATATCGGGATGAGTTGTATGGTTTTGTCTTACAACCATAACAGTACCGTCTGACTCTCTGATTAGAGGAAGAGCATCCGATACAACGTTAATCGGAGGAGTATCAATAATGATATAGTCAAAATCCTTACCTACTGATTTAAGAAAATTACTCATAAGCTCTGAACCTAACAGCTCAGCAGGGTTAGGAGGAATAGAGCCGGAGCATAAAACAGATAGATTTTCATAAGCAGTCGGATGAATAACGCTGAATAAATCAGTTCTCTTTCCTGAAATGCTGTCGCTCAGGTAATTTGTAAGACCGGGAGCATTAGGAACCTCAAAGTATTGATGAACCTTTGGCTTTCTAAGGTCTCCGTCAATAAGAAGAACACGCTGGTCAGCCTGTGCGATTGATACAGCGAGATTTACGGTAGATGTTGTTTTACCCTCGCTTGGATTAGATGATGTTACAACGACAATCTTGCAGCCCTGCTTCATAATAGAGAACATAATATTTGTTCTGATAGCCTTATATGCTTCCTCAATTCTAAACTTTAGGGCAGGCTGGATAGGAGCATTAGCCAAAATCAAACGAGATGTAGAGGTTGTCAACTTGTTTTTTTCGTTCTTTTTCTTTTTAGCCATTTGTTCTTCCTCCTTTTCCTGATGTCTTGATTTCAAATTCGGGTATTGTGCCTAAAATCGGGATTTCATAAACCTCTGAAAGTTCATCCGGATTTTTAATTCTAATATCGAGTAAATCCTTTAGGATGATAAATGCAGCAGCTAAAATTGCACCTGCAACAAAGCCGATAGCACATTTTTTTACATATCCCTTGCTTTCGTGATCAGAAGCCTTTATTGCACTATCCTCAACAGATGCAGTGATAAGGCTGTTATTTGAGCTTTCCATTTTTTCGGGAACACTCGTTTCGAGCTGATGCGCTATTCTGTATGAAATCTCGGGGTCGGTTGTTGTAACGGTAACCTTAAACATAGCAGTATCCTCAACAGGTGTTACGGTTATCGCATCCTTTAAGGTTTTGATAGTGTATTCGGTGCCGTAATCATCATTGATTTCGTCAACAACATTTTGATAAAATTCGTTTGTTTGAATTAGCTGAATATATGTATTTAGCATTTTGATGGCATAGTTAATTTTGCTTGTGTTACTTGCCTGCTGCTGAATAGATGTTGAGTCGGTAAGCTCTTGGTTAGAGTCTTGAACATAGCTCAAAAATACTACGTTTGATGAGTAGGTTAGTGTTGCAAAATTAGCAGTGTATATATATGCAAAAATCGTGCCGATTAGTGCAAATACAACAATAAGTTTCCATTTCTTTAGTAAAATTGAAAGAATTTTTTGAATATTAGCGTCTAAATTCATCATGTTCTCCTAACTTATTTTTAAATAATATAGTAATATATTACTTTATTAAGATTAATTTGTCAATAACACGAAACTAAATATTTAATATATTGACAAAAGTCGGAATATATTGGATAATGAGTATGAATAAAAAACGAGGAAAAGCTTATGAAAAAAGAAACAATTAAAATGCCGTTATGGGGCCCGTATTCAAAGAAATATATGGGCATTTCTAAAATAATTGAAGAGATGCAGGAGGTTGGAGCGAGATTTGATTTTTCAATCCATCCTACTCTGTGGAACAGCTCTACTCCCGTTCCTAATGTAACAGTTCCGTCAAATTATCATTTGTGGAATTGTAAGAGTGATTTTAGCTATTATTCGTACAGATATGAGCTGATGTGGAAGGATCAGGTGTATGCCGACATTTCATTTTCAAAAATGGATGACGATGCTTACCTGATGAGATGTGAGTTGTTTAATAATACACCTCTGTCTCAAAACTGTATCTTAAATATTTTCGGTGCACTCGAATTTCCGCATCCGACATACTGCGAAATAGTTGCGCCCGAAAAGTGCTATATTAAGACAGCGAACGACTACGAAAGCTACGGCTATGCTGTGGCTCGTCCATGGGATGAGGAAAATCCTGACGGTATGTTTAAGGGTATGTTCGCCGACAAGGATTTCTATTTAGGCAAGGGTCTTGGCGACAGATGTGAAAACTATCACGTTCATTTTCTGAATCTAAAGCCATTCGGCTGTGAAAAGGGCGACAGGGTATCATATAAGCTTGATGTAAATGTAAGCGATTATTCAAGTCCTATTATTGCTGTTAGATACAAGAGCGTTACCGATATTGATGCAAAATTTATGATGAACGATACCGAAATTTCATTCGAGCATCGTGACGAATTAGGCTTTGCTTATTTACCTTTTATGAAGGACTTTACTCTTGAAAGTCTTGGTACAGGAGGCATTGAGCTCGACTTTTTGGCAGTAATTGAGAGTGATGATAAGGATAAGCTTTATACAAAATATGTTGAATATCCGTTTACTCCGTCTATTGACACAAAGCCGGTCGGAAACGGACACAGAACGAGGCTGACATACGATGGTGTTGAAAAGCCGTTTTATATCTTAACTCATAACAAAAACACGAGAGAAAGAATTTTGAATTCAGGCTCGCTTGAGGATGCGCTTATTAACAGACTTTCTAACGGCGACCATACGTATGATGACTTGGCAGAAACCTTCTCGGGCTCATTTAAGCGCAAGTACAGCGATTTGGGTTTCTTCCATAACACACTTATAAAATCTATTTTTATTGAGCCTAACACATCTCATATTGAATATGCAGTTCTCTCTAATGACGAGAGAGAGCCGAAAACTAATGATGAGTACGAGAGGATTTATAATAATGCAAAGGCAGGAAATACAGTAACGGAATTTAACGAGGAGGGCAAAAAATACAGCCTCTCAACAGAAATTCTAAAATCAACACTTTTGACTAATGTTGTATATCCTGTTTATCGTCACGGCGAAAATGTTGTTCATCACGCACCCGGCAAGAGATGGGACAGCTTTTATACTTGGGACAGCGGATTTATCGGTATGGGACTGCTTGAGTTTTCAAAGGAGCTTTGTCAGTACGCACTCGATATGTATCTTTGTGACGATACAAATAAGGATTTTGCATTTTTGCTTCACGGCTCGCTTGTGCCGACACAGTTTGTTGAATATTTTGAGCTTTTAAAGCGAACAGACGATAAGGAAAGCCTTGAGTTTTTGTATGACAAAATCAAGCTTTATTATGAATTTTTGCGTGGCAGAAATCACGCGTCAACTGTTGCTAAATTTAATAACGGTCTTTTGACAACGTACGATTATTGGTACTCTCACTGCGGTATGGACGATTATCCTGCACAGGTAGAAATGATGAAAAGATATTCTCAAAAGTACACCTGTCCTTGTCTTTCAACAGCTCAAATTATCAGAGCAGGAAAGATTATGAAAATGGTTGCCTCCTCACTCGGCAGAGACGAGGATATTAAGGTTTATGATGCCGATATTGAGTATTCAACAAGGGCATTAAATGAGCTTGCCTGGGATGAGGAAAGCGGTTATTTCGGTTATACCGAATATGACGAAAACGGTAATGTTAAAGGCATTATGAGAACTGATGACGGCGAGAACTTTAATAAGGGCATGGACGGTATTTATCCACTTGTTGCAGGAGCAGTCAGAGGAAAGCGCAAGGAAAGATTAATTAAGCATATTAAAAATCCTAACGAAATGTGGTCACAGGCAGGTATTTCTGCTGTTGATATGTCTGCCGGCTACTATTTTGATGACGGATATTGGAACGGAAATGTTTGGATGAGTCATCAGTGGTTCGTTTGGAAAACTATGCTCGATAACGGCGAGACGGATTTTGCGTTCGATATTGCAAAAACTGCGCTTGATATGTGGAAGGACGAAACTGATTTTTCATACAATACATACGAATGCTTTGGTATAAAGACAAAGCGCGGTGGCTGGTTCCATAATTTCGGCGGTCTTTCAGCACCGATATGCATCTGGGCAAACGCATACTTTAAGCCCGAAACAGTAACAACAGGCTTTGATATTTGGACTGACTACCAAAAGACAACAAATAACAGCGCCGAGATTTCTTTCAAATATTTTGGCGATAATGAGAAATACAGTATGATTGTTACATTGAGCGATAAGCATAGCTACAAGGCTTATCTTGACGGTAAGGAAATCAGCTTTATCGAAAGAAATAAAGGAAGTCTGGAGTTTACATTTGACAACGATGTAAAATCAGGTATCCTTGAAATAAAAGGGGAATAAATATGGAAAACAGAATTTTTGGCAGTAATAATGAGCCATTGAAAATTCAGTTTATTACTGATGTTCACTATTATTCGAGCAAATTAGGTACTGAGGGAAAGGCATACGATAAAATGGAGTCCAAATCACAGATGGTGATTAAGGACAGTCCCCTTGTTATAAAAAGAGGCTTTGATATGCTTTGCGAGGATGATTCAACCGATATCGTTGTTATTTCGGGAGATACAACCCACGAGGGCGAAATCGAGTCTCATACCGAATTTATCGAAATGCTTCACGACCTAAAAAAGCGCGGAAAGAGAGTATATGTAATTACTGCAACTCACGACTTTCAGGACAATGGAGTTGCGCACGCCTATGACGGAGATAATAGAATCGAAGTGCCTGCAGTTAAGGACAGACATGACCTGTGGGATATGTACTATGATTTTGGTCCGAGCGAGGCTATCGCGACTCATAAGGAGTCTATGTGTTATGTAGTTCAGCTTGCACCGGGTTATCGTCTTTTTGCACTAAACGATGATACAAACTATAAGCCTGATGGCGAAAGAGGTTCAGGCTTTAGCGATGATTGTATGAAATGGATTATGGAGCAGCTAAAGGATGCTCACGACAACGACCAGTATGTTATCGCAATGACTCATCATCCTATGATTTCTCCATCGCCGTTTTATAACATCATCGGTGGCGGAAATATGCAGAGAAATTACGAAACCACAAGAGAAATCTTTGCAGACGCAGGTCTTTCCTGTATGTTAACAGGTCATACTCACGTTCACGATATCAGCGTTATTACCTCAAAG
>CALZMC010000043.1 GCA_945788455.1 uncultured Clostridia bacterium | reverse complement strand
GCAGCTATTAATGGTTTCAGGAATAGATAAGTATTTCCAAATTGCGCCTTGCTTTAGAGATGAGGACGCAAGAGCAGACCGTTCTCCCGGCGAGTTCTATCAGCTCGACTTCGAAATGAGCTTCGCCACTCAAGAGGATGTGTTCAAGGTTGGCGAGGAAATTCTTACAAAGACATTTAAAAAGTTTGCTCCCGAGGGCTATGAGGTAACAGATGCTCCTTATCCTATTATCAGCTATAAGGATGCTATGCTAAAGTACGGTACCGATAAGCCTGATTTAAGAAATCCACTTGAAATTGTTGACGTAACAGAGTTTTTCCAGCGTTGCACATTTAAGCCGTTCCACGGTCAAACTGTCAGAGCTATTAAGGTTCACGCAGAAATTTCAAAGGGCAAGCACGAAAAGCTACTGAAATTTGCTCAGTCTATCGGTATGGGCGGTCTTGGTTATCTTCTCGTTCAGGAGGATAAGAGCTATAAGGGACCTATCGACAAGTTTATTCCTGATGATATGAAAGATGAGCTTGCCCAGCTTGCAGGTCTTGAGATTGGCGATACAATCTTCTTTATCGCTGATGTTGAGGCAAAGGCTTGCGATTATGCAGGTCAAATTCGTACAAAGCTCGGTGAAATGTTTGATTTAATAGAAAAGAAAGCATATCGCTTCTGCTTCATCAATGATTTCCCGATGTATGAGTACAAGGAAGAAGAAAAGAAGATTGGCTTTACACATAATCCGTTTTCAATGCCACAGGGCGGTCTTGATGCTCTTGAAAATCAAGATCCACTGACAATTCTTGCATATCAGTACGATATTGTTTGTAACGGTGTTGAGCTGTCTTCGGGTGCTGTTCGTAATCACGACATTGACATTATGAAAAAGGCATTTGAGATTGCAGGCTATGACGAAGACGTCCTAAAGGAAAAGTTCGGCGCTCTTTATACTGCATTCCAGTTCGGCGCACCTCCGCACGCAGGTATGGCTCCCGGTGTTGACCGTATGATTATGCTTCTTCGTAATGAGGAGAATATTCGTGAGGTTATCGCATTCCCGATGGACGGTAAGGCTCAAGACCTAATGTGCGGCGCTCCTACCGAGGTTACGGAACAGCAGCTAAGAGAGGTTCATATTAAGCTTCGTAAATAAATGAGGTAATAGTTATGATTAGTAAAGAAGATGTATTAAAGCTTGCCGGTCTTGCCCGTCTTGATTTTAGTGACGAGGAGCTGGACAGGATTATTAAGGATATGGATGATATTATCGCATTCGCCGATACTATCAATAATGCTGTTGAGGGCGATGCAGAAAAGATTAGAAATGTATCGTCATCAGCTACTCCTGCCGAGGACTTTAGAGAGGATATTGTTAAGGAGTTTGTCCCTAACGAGAAAATTCTATCTAATGTTACTGCCTCAAAGGGTATGTTCTGTGTAAAGGGAGGTATATAAAATGAGAGAGCTTATTACTCCTTTATCACAAATGCTGAAGAATAAGGAAATATCATCTGTTGAGCTGACACAGAAGTATATTTCTGCTATCGAAAGTGACAACAAAATATATAACGCTTATGTTTCAACTACCTTTGACAAGGCATTGGAAAACGCAAAGACAGCCGATGAAATGATTGCTAACGCAAGCGCAACTGCACTAACAGGTATTCCTATGACTTTAAAGGATAACATTTGCAGTGACGGCGACCTTACCACATGTGCATCAAAAATTTTAACAGGCTTTAGACCGTACTACGATTCAACAGTATGGACAAAGCTAAAGGCACAGGGTGCAGTTATGCTCGGTAAAACCAATATGGATGAGTTCGCTATGGGCTCAACGAGTGAAACAAGCTGTTACGGTGCTCCGTTAAACCCAAGAAATACAAATCACGTAACAGGTGGCTCATCAGGTGGTGGCGCAAGTGCAGTTTGTGCAAATCTTGCTGCTTATGCACTTGGCTCCGACACAGGTGGCTCTGTTCGTCAGCCTGCAAGCTTTTGCGGTATTGTCGGCTTAAAGCCAACCTACGGCGCCGTTTCTCGTTACGGTCTTATTGCTTACGGCTCATCACTTGACCAAATCGGCGTTCTTGCTAATTCCGTAAAGGATACTGCTATCGTATTCGATACAATTTCAGGAGTTGATGCTAACGACCAAACAAGCGTTGATTTCGATTTTGGAAATATTGCAGACACACTTGGCGATTTTGATGTTAAGGGCCTGAAAATAGGTGTTGCAAAGGAATATTTTGAGGGCATTAATCCTGAGCTAAAGGATGCTATTGACAGCGCAATTAAGTTTTATGAGGATAACGGTGCCGAGATTATCGACATTAGCCTTCCTGTATTAAAGCAGGCTCTTCCTGTTTACTATATTATTGCCTGTGCCGAGGCTTCTTCAAATCTCGGCAGATATGACGGTATCCGTTACGGCTATCGTCCCGAAAGCTTTAACGATGTTGAGGAAATGATATTAAAAACTCGTACAGAGGGCTTTGGCGATGAGGTTAAGCGCAGAATTATGCTTGGCACCTATGTATTGTCATCAGGCTATTATGATGCTTATTACAAGAAGGCTTGTCTTCTTCGTGAAAATCTTATTGCTGATTTTGACGAAATATTTAACAGCTGTGATGTTTTGATTGCTCCGACAGCACCTAACACAGCATTCCCGCTGAACTTTAAGGGCGCATCTCCTGTTGATATGTATTTGAGCGATATTGCTACTGTACCTATCAATATTACAGGTGTTCCTGCTATAAGTGTTCCTATTAAGAATGACAGTAATGGACTGCCTATCGGTATGCAGATTATCGGAAAGAAGTTTAGCGAAAAGACTATTATGAACACAGCCTACTTCTATGAGAAGAATGCCGAAATCGGCGTTGCTGACTTTGAGGGAGGTGTAAGACTATGAGCTATGAATTAGTTTGTGGTATTGAGACACATATAGAGCTTGCTACAAAGACAAAGATTTTCTGTGGCTGTACAACACAGTTCGGTGGCGAGCCTAACACTCATTGCTGTCCTGTTTGTACAGGTCAGCCGGGTGCGTTGCCTGTACTGAACAAGCAGGTTATCGAATATGCAGTAAGAGCAGGTCTTGCCGTTCACTGTGATATTAACAACAATTCTCATATGGATAGAAAGAATTACGTTTATCCCGACTTGCCGAAGGCGTACCAGATTTCACAGTTTGACGAGCCTGTTTGTATTAACGGCTATGTTGAGCTTGACAGCGGTAAGAAAATAAGAATTGAACGTATTCATATCGAGGAAGACGCAGGAAAGCTTGTTCACGAGGACGGCTACACCTATGTTGACTATAACCGTGGTGGCGTTCCTCTAATTGAGATTGTATCTATGGCAGATATTGCTACTCCCGAGGAGGCAAGAGAATATGCCGAAAAATTACAGCTGATTATGCGTAATGTCGGCGTAAGTGACTGCAAGATGCAGGAGGGCTCTATGAGATGTGATGTTAACGTGTCAATCCATAAGCCGAATGAGCCTTGGGGTACAAGAACAGAAATTAAGAATATCAACTCTCTGTCAAATATCGTTAGAGCTATGGAGCTTGAAATCGAACGTCAGGAGGATATTCTTGAGGCAGGCGACAAGATTATTCAGTCAACAATGCGTTATGACGCAAACAGCGATACTGTATATGTTCTTCGTACAAAGGAGAATGCTGACGATTATCGTTATTTTCCTGAGCCTGATATTTTAAGATTTTATATTTCTCCCGAAATGGTAGAGAATATTAGAGAGTCTTTGCCTGAGCTTCCCGATGCAAAGCTAAAGAGGTATCTTGCTATGGGACTTCCCGAAAATAATGCAAGACTAATCTATAAGTACAGAAATGTTACAAGACTGTTTGACGAGGCTGTCGAGCTTGGTGCGAGTGCATCTAATGTACTGAATATGATTATCGGTCCTATCTTTGCTACCCTGCAGACAGAGGAGGACAAGGAGAACTTTGATATCAAGACTACATCAAAGCAGTTGGCAGATTTGGTAAAGCTCATTGACGAAAAAAAGGTTAGAGCTAACAAGGCTAAAGAGGTCCTTTCAAATATGCTTGAGACTGGCAAGGATGTCAGCGAGTATATCAAAGAGGACGACTTGGCAGGACTGAGCGATGATGATTTAAGAGCTCTTTGTCAGGGTGCTATTGACGCAAATCCAAAGGCAGTAGAGGACATTAAGGCAGGCAAGGATAAGGCTATTAATGTAATGTTTGGATATGTTATGAAGAATTCTCGCGGTAAGGCTGATGTAAAAAAAGCAGAGGCTATGATTAGAGAAATGATATAAAATAATTTAAGGGCAAACTTATTGGTTTGCCCTTAATTAAACAAGGCTATTAACTAAGGTGGTGAGTTGATGACAGAAAAGGAGCTTAGAAAAAAGGCAATGGCGTTGCCTCTTCATCCCGGTGTTTATATTATGAAAAGCAAGGATAAGAAGATTATCTACATCGGCAAGGCGAAAAAACTGAAAAATCGCGTGTCATCTTATTTCGGCTCTCATTCAAATCATTCACTAAAGGTTATTAGAATGGTCGAGAATGTTGATGATTTTGACTACATTCTTTGTGACAGCGAGTTTGAGGCTCTCGTGCTTGAATGCTCACTGATAAAACAGCACCAGCCTAAATATAACATTCTATTAAAGGATGATAAGGGCTATAACTACATTAAGATTATCAAGGGCGAATTTCCAAAAATTCAGGCGTGTAAGCAGATGCTTGACGATGACGCAACATATATCGGACCTTATACGTCAACATTTTCAGTAAAGCAGGCAGTTGACGAAACGTTAAAGATATTTAAGCTTCCTCGCTGTAATAAGCAGTTTCCACGCGATTACGGAAAAAGCAGACCTTGTCTTAACGGCTTTATGAATTTATGCTCAGCTCCTTGCGCAGGTCGTATAAGCCGTGAGGAATATGTGAATAATGTTAATGATGCGATTTCGTTTTTAAAGGGCGGAAGCACAAAGACAGTCAAGGAGATGGAGGCTCAAATGATTGAGCTTTCTGAAAGCCTTCAGTTTGAGGAGGCGGCAAAGCTTCGCGACAGAATTAAGGCAATAAAAAATCTTGAGGAAAAGCAAAAGGTTGTTTCTATCAATGTTGCTCAAGAGGATGTTTTTGCTTTAGTTAACACAAATAAAAAGGCTTGCTTTGAGGTTATTCGCTTTGAACAGGGCAAGCTTACCGACAGCGAATTTTGGCTTATTGACGCAGTTGACGACTTACCGCAGGCGAGATTTGATTTGATTAGGCAGTATTATTCCATGCGTGACAGAATTCCTCCTCGTGTTGCCGTTGACGGAGAAATTGAGGACGAGGAGCTTTTAAAGGGATTTCTTGAACATAAGCGAGGAAAGAAGCTTGAGATTATTCATCCTCAAAAGGGAGAGCATCTGTCGATTGTTAATATGTGTATAAATAATGCAAACGAGCATCTTGCACAACAGCAGGGCAGACTCGGTAGGGAAATTGCAACTCTTGAGGAGCTGAAAAATCTCTTGGGACTCGAAAAAATCCCCGAATATATTGAGTCCTATGATATATCTCATACATTCGGCAGTGATAATGTTGCGGGTATGGTTGTATTCCATAACGGCAGACCGATGAAAAGTGCTTATAAGCGCTTTGCGATTAAGGGCTTTGACGGTCAAAACGATGTCGGCTCAATGCAGGAGGTATTAACAAGACGCTTTAATCATTATTACAATGACGATGAGGGCAGTACATTCAAGATTTTGCCTGATTTAATTTTACTTGACGGTGGCGAACCGCAGGTTAATGCAGTTTTGCCTGTTGTTCGAGGTATGGGACTTGATGTGCCGATTTTCGGTATGGTTAAGGATAATAAGCACCGAACAAGAGCTATTGCTCTGACGGGTGGAGAAATTGAAATTAATTCTCACAGACGCGTGTTTACTTTGGTATCCTCTATTCAGGAGGAGGTCCACAGATTTGCCATAACCTATCATCACAAAAAGCATAA
>CALZMC010000042.1 GCA_945788455.1 uncultured Clostridia bacterium | reverse complement strand
ATTCTACTTTATTCGGCTAATCTTGTCAACACGGGGAATTGTCAACCGTGTTACAGAACTTGTTCAGAAACGCCTGTT
Source organism: uncultured Clostridia bacterium (assembly GCA_945788455.1). Lineage (GTDB taxonomy): Bacteria > Bacillota > Clostridia > Oscillospirales > Acutalibacteraceae > Eubacterium_R. The sequence goes on along the minus strand of CALZMC010000042.1, from coordinate 5,948 downwards.
CTCGCCTACCCCAAGCGGAGATTTTGAGAGAACATTGAAAATTAACATTACTTGTGATATATTTTTAATATAAAATAATTTTATGGGGGTAAACTTATGAAAAATATTTTTTGCATAATAACGTGTGCTATTTTAATCTTTACTATATTTGCGGGGTGCTCTGCCGAGAGGCTATCGTTTACAGGCAGTGATTACAGTATTCCCGAACTCGATTTGAGCACATTGCCGAATGAATACAAAAATACTGAATACGAATATTTATACGAGCTTTCGGTTGTGGATAATTCAAAGGATTACTTGGCTCATCCCGATTCCGTTCTTTTAAAAAACGGCGACATACTAACTATGTTTCCCGAAGGTCACGGCAAGGGTGCTATACAAACGAAAATCAGCACAGACGGTGGGCTGACTTGGGGAGACGGCATAAAAAATTCTCCGTCAAGCTGGGAGAATTCACGCGAAACTCCGACAGTTTATCGTCTATGCTTTACTGACGGTGTAACCGATGATAAGCTGATTGTGATTTCTGCCAATCCAAAATGGGGCGATGAGCCTACCGATGGCGGATTTAACTGCTCGGTTTCTAATGACGAGGGAAAAACCTGGACAGAATTCGAAACATTTTATGACATAAACAGCGACACACCTGTTATCCCTATCGTTGCAATGTCGAGCCTTACTCAGCTAAAAGAGAAAGGAAAATTTGTTGACAAGTGGATGGGACTTTTTCACGATGCCGAATTCTATAACTACAAAACAATTCTAACATTTGATAAGAACGGAAATCCAAATTGGAGTGCCCCTGAAAAATATTTTTCACAATATCGAGAAATAGAACAAAAATCGAATATGTGCGAGGTCGAGGTTATACGCAGTGAGCAGGGCTTAGGCGACCGACTGTGTCTTATTTCGCGCAGTAACTCAAAGCAAATGAATTCATTGATTTCATTTTCTGACGATGAGGGAAAAACATGGAGCAATCCAATAGAAGCTCCTGCTGCTCTCAACGGCGAGCGCCACAAGGCAGAATACACTAATGACGGAAGATTATTCATCACATTCCGTTCAATAGAAAGAGGCAAAAAGGCTGAAGAAAACGCCACGAGAAACGATAAGAACGGCTGGGTTAGCGAGGGTTGGATTGCCTGGGTAGGAACATTTGAGGATTTAGAGCAGGGAAATGAAGGTCAATACAGAATTAAGCTTGCTCATATCTATAAGGACAGACAAAGAAAGCCTAATTACTGTGCAAATGCCGACACAGGCTACTGCGGTAATGTTGTGCTTTCAGACGGCACTATCGTTACATCAACCTATGGAAAATTTGACCCAAAGGACAGAATTGACCTTATCGGCACGCTAAAAACATCAATCTGTTCAAAAAGAATTTCGCTAAAGGACACAGACGTACTTGTTGAAAATATGAAAAATAATCCTTAAATCTCTATAACACACTAAATTTCATATTAGCTTTACACACAAAAAGCTCCGATCGGGTATCCCAATCGGAGCTTTTTAATACTTTTTTACATTTTCTAACTCATAAACTCAATAATAAAATCCTCGAATTTAGGTGTTATTAACTCTTTATATCCTGCTTTTGTCGGACAAAACGGTTCCTCAAAATAGAGCCTCATTTCCTTATCATCAAGAGTCTTGAAATCATCATCGTTATACAAATCAAGCATTTTTAAATTCCACTTGTCGCACACCTGCTCAAGCGCCTCAATCATATCCTCATAGTCTTCGTCCTCCACATTCGGGCAGGTATAAAATATTACAGGACAACGCCACGTCTCTTGAGCATAACAAACGATATATTCAAGCGTGCCGATAAGTGTTGTCGTGTCAAAGCTGTCAATCCTGTAATTATCAGCAAGCTCTCCCATCTTCATTTTGCCCATCGCGTCATAAGGCGACAGCTCACACATAAAAAAGTGAGGTCGATGCTCCTTCGATAATTCCTTTAATCGAGGGATATAGCAATCCTTTTTGTCGCCAATCATTTTTGACTTGTTTTCGGAAAGCTTTAATGGATAAACGCCGTTAACCTTTTGGAGATAATCCACAAATGATTCGCCGTCACTTTTATATCCGTTAGTAAATGACGAGCCTAAAAACAGTATTTCCTTATCGGTAATCTCGGTGTTTTGAGATGTCTGGGCCTTATCGACACTGTATTGCTTTGAATTTCCCGAAGAATTTACTACACTTACAACAATCGTTGGAATTATCATTACTAATGCAAGAATTAGGATAATAATCAGTGGCTTTCTTTTTTCATTCACATTCAACACCTCCGTCCTATCTATCTTATCACATTTCATAAAAAAAATAAACACAAAAAAAGATAGCCACAGAAATCTATGGCTATCTTTATTTTAGCTTTTAGTTATTATGCCGGAGGGGCAAGAACATCATCTTCCTTGTTTTCCGTACCTGAAATTATTGAATCGTAGAATTCGCCCGGGTCTCCTGGGAAGAACAGATGTGCTCCACCCTTTTCTTCGTCCTCTTGGCTTGTGATGTATAAGAATTTTTCATCAACATTTTCTTCTACTTCTTCAAATTCCTTTTCAGAAATCAGATATGTACTACCTGAATCAGCAATCTGTAAATTCATTGTTTTCCAGTTAGTAAATCTGTGCATTGACAAGTAGTATGTGTTAATCTTAACCTTATCGCCGATTACACAGCCCCATATATCCTGATAATAACCGTCAAGGTCAACAGTACCAAGCGGAGCATAATACAGCGCTGAAATCTTACCGTACATTGCAAAGTAATCTACATTTCCGTTAAACGAACAAATTGCATTTGGAAGCTGTTCGTCATTTCCGACTGCATTATTACTGTTCGAGTAAACATCATAAAGCTTTACATCGCCTCTATTTGCAATTAGGTATGTCAGCTTCATATCGGTTGTTGTTGTAATGTTAATATTGTTATTAGCATAAACAGTAACAGGGAATGCGCTGATTACATCGCCACTCTTCTTAACCTCGCCGTAGGTGTCAAAGCCTACAACAGAGGTCTCGCCCTTGATAGTGTCAAATGATAGATTTACAGGTTTTGCACTACACTTAAAGTCGTGACCCATATAAATCAATGTATCAGGTCTCAATACACACTGTTCAAGAACGATACAGTCATAAGTACCCATTAATGAAGCATTTCGGTTTAGAGTAAGCTCGCCCATCGTGTAAATTGAGCCGGTCTTTAGTGTTAGTTTTTCCTTGATATTATGTGCAATTTCCCTAATACTATCGAGAAGTTCGCCGATAATTGTTCCGTCACTTTCACTTACATAAGCGATATGCTTGTAAGTAGTGTTGTTAAATGCCTCAGGCATTACCCAAAGGTCAGCATTATGACGAAGAGTAATGTATTTTGGAGAGAATACATAGTTTCCGACAACAGCTCTTGAGAATGCGAATTCCTTAATATATCCGGTATAGGATATAAGTGATTTTCCGATAAAGAATACGCCACCGTTAGCATTATCACTTTTGTCGGCAAGTAGCTCTTCAGAAGTATTTACAGCACTATTATCTGTTGTATCTGTCGCTTCCTCGCCACTGCCTTCGCCCATACCGCCGTCTGTGCTGTCGGTAATTTCGCCGTTATCCTCGCCTTCGGTAACATCGGTAGGGTCAATTAATCTGTTATAGTCGCCTGCCTTACCAAGCTCTACATATCTTGTAGCAACCATATTTCCGCCAACGAATACGTTAGCGCAATCACGAATCTTGATTGTACCTCTGTTTAGGTCAACAGGATTAGCAATACCAAGAGCCTTCATTGTACCACCGACAAAGAAATCAGAGTAAGAACCACCCTCAACAGATTGATTAGCAGTTACAGTCTCCTTAACATAAATGTTAGCATCGTGACGAAGAGTTAGATAGCTCGTTGTCTTAAACTTACCACCGACTCTTAATGTAGTACCTGCATAAACTCTTACATATCCGCCTGCATCAAAGTCGCCCTTAACAAAGAAGTTACCTGCGTTAGTGTACTTGTAGTCATAGCCCTTGTCGCCTGTTCTCTTGTCAACACCGTTAATAAAGAACGGAGCTTCCTTAGCCTCAGTATCATCCTTGCCGTCAAGAGCCTTACCGATTTCTACATACTTTCCGCTCGTAAAGTTACCATAGATATATGCCTTACACATATCTCTGAACTTTGTTGTTCCGTTAACCTTTGCGTTACCGCGAATAATCACCTGGTTAAACTGTGACATATTGCCCTTTTGGTCGTACTGCTTTGTAACAAAAGCATTATCATTAGAAGCAACGTCTTTACCGTCAACTGCGACAACTACATTCTGCTTTGTACAAACGATACACTTGCTGCAATCAAGCTTGCCCTTAACATATAGGTTTGTATTCGAATATAGGTCAAGGTCGCCCGACTTATTTCCGTAGGTTGAAGCACCGAGGTCGTCACCGTTAGCGTTAGGGTTCATATTTCCGCCAATGTAAGCATAAGTAGTATGAGTCTTCGGGTCTTCATCGTGCATACGTTCAAGAATACCAATCTTTGTAGGTAGCCAACAATTATAATCGCCGTTACACATAAACATACTGCCGGCAGTAATATAAGAACCGTCTAAGCTTGTAAATGAACCGTCAATAAATGTCTTTGCCTCCTGCTGCGAAATAAATCCAACAGCATTATAAGCTAATTTGTAGCTTGTATTAATCTCAAGAGCTGCATTGATATACATATCGCCCCAGTTCATCAAGGAACCTGATTGAACACTCTCTGTACTGCTGTTTACACCGAGAGCAAAAGTTCTCTGCTCCTTAGGTAAATCAACATAAGTGCCGTCTGCCTGCTTTTGCTTATATCCGATGTACATAACAGCCTCTCTGTTTTGTGGCTGTTCGTTCTGCTTCCAGCTTGGTACGAATCCGTTAATAATAGAGAATGAACCCTTTTTTGTATCCTTTCCTGCGTCATTCTGGAATACCTCAATATGATTTATTCCGTAATGATTATCGGAATATTCAATCTTACCTGTAACGATAAAGTCGCCGCCGTTTAAGAGTGCCTGGCCGTACTTCAAATTGCCGTCACAGAACAGCTCTGAATTCTTATGTGTCAGTATTATAGCAATTGTAGATACGCCGTTAGCGAAGTATGTTTTTGAGTTAACTCCCGATTCAATACTGTAATGAGGAGCGTAATCTCTATTTTTACCAGTATCACCACCCCAGTCTCTTGTGTAACGGGGATAAACATTTCTTCCTCCATCCTTATAGTATTCGCCCGTAAAGATGTAATACATATCGGCGGCCTTATAAACCTTATAGCCGTTTACTGTTAAAGGAGCGTTAGTGTAGAACTCGCCGAAGTTTTGCATTGCACCGCTAACAGTAACAGGAGCAGTTCCTCCAATATACATCTTTGCATTCAGATTAGCTTTACTTAAGCCGTTACGAATAGAATAGCCGTAAATCATTTCTGACTCTTTTTCTGCGTCCGAATACCATTTATTATTGTTATTATAGGTCAAATCAGACTTGATAAACAAATTACCTAAATTGTAAATTGAACTGGTTACACCTAAATTGTTACAGGTAAACGTTGCATTTTCAGCAATATAAACACCGTTACCTGTTGAACCTGTACAATCAACAGTACCGGAGAAATGAACATTAGCATTCGGCTTTAGAACGATAGCCTCGCCGCGATTTTCAACATATTTGTTCTCGCCGGAGCTGAGAAATCCGGAAATAGTAATACTGTTTTGGAAATAGCTCTTACTGTTACTACCGCAATCCAGATAGTAGTTACTGTCGGTTGTAATTGTACCCAAAACATTATCGCCTACTGCCCCGGCATTAACAGGACCGATAAAGTTAGTACAACCATCGTTAATAGCAAAGTTACTGTTTCCTGTCTTTGTTACACCGTCAATCAGATATAGCTCTCCGCTTGTG
>CALZMC010000041.1 GCA_945788455.1 uncultured Clostridia bacterium | reverse complement strand
GGCATATACAACACAGGTGTCTGTTTTTTATCTTATTAATGCAAAAATAGCATATTTGCGAGGAATTTTTGATAATGCCGACTTAAAAAATTATGTTGAGCAGTTAAACAAAATTCCGAGTGCTGTTCAGGATGTTCTCGACAGACGATACGAAATTCATCATCTTTCAAATTCAATGCTGACTGCCGAGCATACCTTTATGATAGGCAGGGGACTCGATTATCCTGCGTTGCTTGAGGCATCGCTGAAGCTAAAGGAAATATCGTATATTCACAGCGAGGCATTTGCCTCGGGAGAGCTAAAGCACGGCACTATCGCACTAATAACAGAAAACACTCCTGTAATCACATTAATGACTCAGTCGCACCTAAAGTCAAAGCAGGCATCTAATATTCGCGAGGTTGAGTCTCGCGGTGCAAGAGTTGTAAACTTCGTAAAGTCTTCACTTATCGACAGTAATATGAATAATGTATTTGTTCTTCCCGATTTAGAGGATGAATTTATGCTGATTCCGTCTGTTGTAGCTTTACAGCTTCTTGCTTATTATGTATCGGCAGACAAAGGACTCGACGTTGATAAGCCTCGTAATCTTGCAAAGGTTGTTACGGTAGAATAATAATTTATGCACATCTATTTGTCAGATGTGCATTTTTTGTTCGTAAAATCAAAATAAAATATTATAATATCTATTGCAATATCCAATGTAATTTGTTATTATAAATTAGTGATAAATCTCTTTGGAGGGAAGATATGAAAAAGATAATTTCAGTATTGATGTGCCTAACATTAGTATTCGGCTTGTTTGTAGGCTGTGCTAAGTCTGCCGAGCAGAATTACGATATCGTAATGATTACAGACGGTGCCTCAATAAAAGACGGTGGATATAACGAAAGTGCATGGAACGGCTTGACTGCCTATGCGATTGAAAATGCAATGACATATCATTATTATCAGCCATCATTAGAAGACGGAGAGCTAACTGTATCAGGTGTTGAAAAGTACGTAAAGCTCGCAGTAAAAAACGGTGCGCAGTTTATCGTTTTCCCCGGAGAGAAGTTTTCGGTTCCGGCCTATGATATGGCGATGGAATATCCTGATGTTAAGTTCATTTTACTTGACGGCACACCTCATTCTGCAGATGATTTAACCGACAGATACCTTGCTAATGTTATGACTGTTAAGTTTGATGCAACTCAGGCAGGCTATATTGCAGGCTATCTTGCTGTACTAAACGGAAACACAAAGCTTGGATATTTCGGCGATGCGTCATCACTAACATCTGCCTCATACGGTGGAGGATATGTTCAGGGTGCTGCTGCAGCTGCTGACGAGCTTGGTATTCCTGTAACACTCGATTGGGCTGATTTTAATTCATTTGCTACTGACTATAACTATGACTTTACCCTAAAGGCTTGCTATAAGCCTGTTAGCGAGGTTGATGAAGAAACATTTAACATCAAGGTTGAAAACGGTATCGGTACAGGTACATACACAACCGGTAGTAATGTTACTGTAACAGCCGACACAGCTCCTGTCGGTCAGGTATTTGACCATTGGGAGGTTAAGAGTGACACAGAGGGTGTAAAGGACAGTAAGGTTAATATTTCTTCAAAGACAAAGTCATCAATGAACCTATTGGTAGAAAAGTGCGATGCTACTATTACGGCTGTATACAAGGACATTGAAGGCGACTTCAAGACAGTAACCGTTATGAAAGAGGACGGCAAGACTGTTTTTGAAAAGTACGGCGTAAAGGTTGATGACGGCATTTCAGTTAAAGCTCCTGCTGCCGATAAGGGCAAGGTTTTCGACCATTGGGAGACAGAGGCTGATTTAGGCGACACAGATTTGACCTGCAGTGAGATTTGGGTTGATGTTAAGGATGCTGATATTACATTAACTCCTGTATATGCCGAAAGCGAAAATCCGGCATTCTACGTTACTGTTGAAACAGGCGAGGGCGGAGACGGCGCATCAAGCGGTTCAGGCTCTTATGTTGCAGGCGACACAGTAGAGGTTGCTGCTGCTGTTCCAAAGGACGGATATATGTTCTCTCATTGGGAGAATGTTGATGCATACGGCTTAGGCACAGGAATTTCAATGGAAAATGAGTTCTATTGGAACACAACATTTGAAATGGTTGACAGATACTCATCTATTTGTGAGACTATGTTCAATAAGGGTGTTACCACCATCTTTGACGGTGGAAATGCATCAAAGGACTCTGCTTATTCAGCTAAGTGGAATTATGACTTTGACCTAAATGTTATTTCTGCAGGTGAAAATAATAAGGACTCCTATTTTACTGTTGTTAACGATTACGGCGAGGCTGTTAAGGATTGCCTTGAAAATTTCCAAGGCGGTTTTCCAAGCTTAGCTAACTGCTCAACTAAAGGTATTTATGTTACATACAATATCGAAAATGAAGAGCTAAAAGCGAAGTTTGATTCTGTATATGAGGGCTTAGCTTCGGGAAATATTGCTCCTGTTCAAACTCAAAACGGTGCAGGCTATCTTTTCTGCAAGTATTTCGAGGAGCATAAGATGTCTAAGTGCCTGACACTTAACGGCTGGTTCCTTGAAACAGTTGAGTTTAAAACTTTATAATAGTTTAGTAGTTTAATTTAATACTATGAATTTTACCCACCGATTTATTTCGGTGGGTATTTTTGAATATAAAAAGAGTAGCAATAACAGCTTTTATAAACCGTTATTACTACTCGTTTTTATTTAATATTCAATTTCGCCCTTATAGATAAGGTTGCAATCTCCTGTGAGAGTAACGCGCTCGTCTGTGTAGTTAACGATTAAATCGCCACCCTTAACCTTAACGGTAATATTCTCGCCTTTATTGCAATATCCCTTTTCAACAGCACAGATTACTGCTGCGCAAGCACCTGTACCGCAGGCCTGCGTCTCGCCGTTGCCACGTTCCCAAACTCTCATTTTTAGAGTTTTTGAATTAACAACTCTAACAAATTCCGTGTTAATCCTTTCCGGGAAAATGCTCGCTGTCTCGAATTGAGGACCGATATCATTCAGGTTAATTCTCTCAACGTTTTCAACAAAAACAACACAGTGAGGATTACCGATATTACAACAGTTTATGCTGACCTCTCTGTTGCCGATTTTTGTATTATAATCAATAACCTTATCTGTATCGGCAATAACAGGAATTCTCTTTGGATTTAGCTCTGCCTTGCCCATATCAACCGTAACGGACGATACCTTGCCGTTTCGTGTAAATAGGGATAGGTGCTTAATACCCGAGGCTGTCTCTATATCCATTTCGGTATTCTTTACCATATCGTTATCATAGAGATATTTGCCGACACATCTAATAGAGTTACCTGCCATTTTTCCCTCGGAGCCGTCAATGTTGAATACTCTCATTTTTGCATCTGCGATGTCGCTTTCCTCGATAAGAACAATACCGTCTCCGCCGATGCCCTTGTGCCTGTCGCTGAATTCAATAGCAAAGCTTTCGGGGCAGGTAATAATACCGCATTGATTGTTAAAGAAAATGTAGTCATCGCCTGTACCCTCCATCTTTGAAAACTTGAGGATACCCTTGCTTTCTCTCATATTATTGATGTCAACAAGCTCGGTGTTAGTCTCTTTGTATCTCGATGCGATAATATCGGCGATAGCATTTGCAGTATCAAGTGAGGTAATTGTCGCAATGCCAAGCTGATTAGCTCTGTTGTGAAGTCTTATATAGTCGGCAATTGATTTTTTGTCGCTCTTGCCTGTATATACGATATAGTCGAGCTTTCCGCTTTCAACTAAATCCATAATCGAATTATCATCTTGGAGCTTATTAACAACCGAAACATTAATTCCAAGGCTTTCAATAGCCCTTGCAGTCTGTGGCGTAGCCCAAATCTTTGCGCCGAGGTCATCAAGCTTTTTGGCAAGATTTACGATTTCAAATCTATCCTGCTTTGTTACAGTGATAAGAACACCGTGCTCGTCCTTTTTGTGGAAGTCGGTCTTAAATCCTGCCGAAGCCAATCCCTTGAACAGTGCTTCAACAAGATTTTTGCCAACGCCTAATACCTCGCCCGTAGATTTCATTTCAGGGCCGAGCTTTGAGTTTACATCATTAAGCTTTTCAAAGCTGAATACAGGCACCTTAACTGCATAATAAGGCGGTGTCCTATATAATCCTGTGCCGAAACCAAGCTCCTCAAGTGATGCTCCAACCATAATCTTTGTTGCAAGCTCAACCATAGGCACGCCTGTAACCTTGCTGATATACGGAATTGTTCTTGATGCTCTTGGGTTAACCTCAATAACATACAGCTCATTTTGATAGATAAGATACTGAATATTAACGAGTCCCTTTGTGCCGAGTGACAGAGCGAGCTTTTTGCTGATGTCACATATTTTTTCAAGCATCATATCGTTAAGGTTATACGGAGGATAAACGGCAATACTGTCGCCTGAGTGAACGCCTGCTCTCTCAATATGCTCCATAATACCCGGAATAAGTACATCCCTGCCGTCACTGATACAGTCAACCTCAAGCTCTGTTCCCATCATATATTTATCAACAAGAACAGGATTTTCAATCCCCTGTGAAAGAATGATATCCATATACTGCACAACATCATCATCGGTATAAGCAATAGTCATATTTTGACCGCCGATAACGTAGCTTGGACGAAGAAGAACAGGGTAGCCGAGCCTGTTTGCAGAGCCTAACGCCTCATTTAGTGTCATAACACTTTCGCCCTTTGGTCTGAATATGCCGAACTCTTCAAGCAACGCGTCAAACTTTTCTCTGTCCTCGGCAACATCAATGCTCTTTGCACTTGTGCCAAAAATAGTTATGCCGTTATCGTCAAGAAATTTAGTAAGCTTGATAGCAGTTTGACCGCCGAAGGCGACAACAACACCGATAGGATTTTCAGCCTTGATGATGTTCATAACATCCTCATCTGTCAGTGGCTCAAAGTATAGCCTGTCGCCTGTATCAAAATCGGTAGATACAGTTTCGGGATTGTTGTTAACAAGTATAACCTCGTACCCAAGCTCCTTTAATGTCCAAACACAATGAACAGACGAATAGTCAAATTCGATGCCTTGACCGATTCTTATCGGGCCTGAGCCGAGAACGATTATCTTTTCTTTATCAGAGCCTTCAAGAGACCTTGCCTCACAGGTGTTGTCGTATGTTGAGTAAAAATACGGTGTCTGTGCCTCAAATTCTGCACCACAGGTGTCAACCATTTTATATACGCAATCTCTGTGATATATTATACTGCCACGCGAAATTCGCTCTAATGCCTTGTCTGTATAACCGAGCTTTTTGCCCCTAATATACAGCTCCTCGCTGAGCGGTATGCCCTCGATTTCCTTTTCATAGTCGGCAAGATTTTTCAGCTTTGCCAAAAACCACTCGTCAATCATAGTGATTTTGTGGATTTCTTCAATGCTCACACCGTCTTTAAGAGCCTTAAAAACAGTGAACAGTCTAATGTCGTCCTGTTCGACAAGTCTTTCTCTTGCGTTAATTCCGTCAAGTGCCTTGTTGTTTAGAGTATCAAGACCGATTTCAGCTCCTCTAACTGCCTTCATTACAGCCATCTCAAAGCTTGGAGCAATACTCATAACCTCGCCGGTCGCCTTCATTTGAGTGCCAAGCCTACGAGACGCATTAACAAACTTGTCAAATGGCCATTTTGGAAGCTTTACAACAACGTAGTCAAGTGTCGGCTCAAAGCATGCACAAGTCTTGCCGGTAATATCGTTTTTGATTTCATCAAGAGTATAGCCTAATGCAATTTTAGTTGTAACCTTTGCAATAGGGTATCCTGTTGCTTTAGATGCTAATGCAGACGAACGGGAAACTCTTGGGTTTACCTCAATAACAGAGTATTCAAAGCTCTCGGGATTTAGCGCAAATTGACAGTTGCAGCCACCCTCAATGCCAAGCTCTGTAATAATATCAAGTGATGCCGAACGAAGCATTTGATATTCCTTGTCGGCGAGCGTAACAGCAGGCGCAATAACAATACTGTCGCCTGTGTGAACACCGACAGGGTCAAAGTTTTCCATAGAGCAGACAGCAATAACGTTACCTACACTGTCTCTCATTACCTCAAATTCGATTTCCTTCCAGCCTGCAATATAGCGTTCAACTAAAACCTGAGTAATAGGGGAGAGCATAAGTCCGTTTTTTGAAATA
>CALZMC010000040.1 GCA_945788455.1 uncultured Clostridia bacterium | reverse complement strand
AAAAACGTGATGAGAATAACGAGCTGTGTAAAGCCGTCAACGTTGATGTTGTCAACAAGCTTTCTTATAATTGTGATAATCGCATAAATAATACTGAAAACTATTGCACTTCCTCCGACAAGAGATGCAAACTTGATTGGCAGAGTGCTGAAATTGATAATTCCGTTGATGCCGTATTTTAGCAGAGAGAAGAAACTAAAGCTGCTTTTTCCGTTTTTTCGCTCATCTGCCTGATACGGAATATACACCGTGTTAAAACCAACCCAGCTGAAAATTCCCTTCGAAAATCTGTGGTATTCGGGCATCGACAAAATAGCGTCCTTTACGCATTTTCTGAATGTTCTAAAGTCGCTTGCACCGTTTTTGAATTCAATCTCGGTAGTCTTGTCGGCAATTTTATAAAAAAGATTTTTGCAGGCAGAATAAAACTTGTTTTCGTTTCTGTTTTCCTGATATGCGCACACGCAGTCAACATCGCGACTGTTGTCAAGAATGTAAATCATTTTAGAAACAACACTCGGATTTTGCTGAAGGTCGGCATCAATGATAGTGATAATATCGCCGCTTGAATGCTCAAGTCCTGCGTACATTGCACTTTCCTTGCCGAAATTTCTTGAAAAGTCAACAATCTTGATATTACAGCCCGACACAGCCTTTGCATCGAGCATTTTGTTTAGTGTGTTGTCCTGACTTCCGTCATTTACGAAAACGATTTCGTATTCGTCCGTGACGGGAAATTCATCTTTAATGGCCTTAACGAGAGGAAAATATTGTCCTCCTCGTTATAGCACGGACAGATAAAGGATAATCTCATTTTTTCACTTCCAAAAAAGTAATGCGTAATAGTTTAATTTATTTTAAACCATTATTATTATAATGTCAAATTGAGCATAACGGTATTCACAAAAAATACAAGAGCGAGAACTCTTGTCCTCGCCCCTGAAACTAAAATTATGTAATTAGAATTATATTATTTTTTGCCCTTTAAAATCGGAGAAAGGGGCTTGTAAATCAGCATTGTAACGAGCGCACAAATCAGGCCCTTTACGAATGTGAACGGAACGTTGAAGATAATCAGCGCCTGAAGAATATTCTTTACACTTGGCAGGAGCGCCTGATACATACCGAGCACTGCCTCCTCGGGAAATCCGAGTATGCTGTAATACATTGGATAAATCACGAAATAGTTAGACACAATGCTGAACAGTGCCATTGCAAGAGAGCCGACAACACCTGCGATTAGTGCAGATTTCTTTGTCTTTTTCTTTTTGTAAATCAAGCCTGCCGTGAGTGCGAAAACAGCACCTAAAACAAAGTTTGACAGCTCGCCTGTAAATCCGCTTTGGCTGACTGCCATGTGGATTAGGTTTTTCAGCAGAGCGATTAGCACGCCTGCAACAGGTCCGTACGCGAATGCGCCGATTAGCTCGGGCAGGTCAGAGAAATCAAGCTTGATGAATGACGGCATAATCGGGATAGGAAACTCAATGTATTGGAGTCCTACTGCAACTGCCGTGAGCATTGCCGTTCCTGTGATAACTCTGATTTTGTTTTTTTGTTTTTGCTTTTCCATAATGTTCTCCTTTTGGGCGAATAGGCTTTTTTACAAAAAGAGAAGCCCCAACTGAATTCAGTCGGGGCGTAAATGCTTTGACATATAATATTAACATTCAAAAAAGTGATTTTGAATATTAATATCCAAACATTTTCTCTCATCCGGACTATAACCGTCGGTTTTGGAATTTCACCAAATCAGCCGAAAAACAGCTCGTGGACTTTACCACCGGTGAGGAATTACACCTCGCCCTGAAAATATTTATTAGGCTATTGCCTTGTTAATATTATACTCAAAAATAAAATTCTGTCAATAGGTTATATGTTAATTAAATCGCAGGCTTATTTCTCCGCTTCTTAAAACGGTACGGCTTTTATCCTTTAGCTCAACCTCAAGGCCTCCTGTTTCGTCAATCGCGATTGCTGTCGCGCTTGTGACAACACCGTTTTGAATAAATCTTATCTCCCTGCCGAGCACCATAGAATGATGTCGATAATAGTCGATAAAGCCTTTGCAGTCGCCGTCTGCAACACTCATTAGCTCGTCACATATTTTTGCGACAAGCTCGCTTCGGTTAACATTTGCGTTAAGGCATCCTGCCTCTGTCAGCTCAACGGGGAACTCGCTTGTGTTGACGTTTATGCCGATACCGACAATAACACTCTCAACAATATTTTCCTCAAAATTAGTTATCGCCTCAGTCAAAATTCCGCAAATTTTTCCCCCGTCAACAAAAACATCGTTAACCCACTTGATTTCTGGCTTCTTGTCGGTAAGTGTCTCAATAGCCTTGCACACGCATACTGCCGCCGCAGTAGTTGCAGTAACAGCATTTTGAAGCGGAAGATTAGGTCTTGTCACAAGGCTGAAGTATATGCCTGTGTCGGCAGGAGAATAAAAGCTCTTGCCCTGTCGTCCGCGTCCTGCCGTCTGCTCGTTTGCGACAACTAAAAAGCAACCCTTTCTTCCATCAGCGAGCAGTCTTTTGCAAAGATTATTCGTTGAGTCAACGCTGGGATAATACAGAACATCAATGTCGCTTTTCAGGTGCTTTTTTATGCTTTGTGCCGACACAAGATTTCTGTCGTCAATTAGCTTATAGCCCTTATTTGTAATACCCTCAATGTTGTAGCCGTCACGAATTAATGCCTTAATTGCCTTCCACACTCCTGCACGGCTTTTGTTATATTTTTCGGCAAGCTCCTCGCCGCTGATATAGTCGTCACTGTTCAGTAGCTCAAATAATATCTCGTTTTTTAATGACATAGTCGCTCCTTATTGTTAACTAAAATTATTTTTAGGTTTACATATAAATCAAAGAAAACTGCGAACAGTACAGCCGTTCGCAGAAAAGTTATTTTTTGATATAAAATATTGCAAAGGTTTTTGGACCGCAATGTGACGAAATTGTACAGCCTGCGTCTGCCATAATGATTTCGTCAAAATTGCCCTTGCCCTCAACAACACCCTTGGCGTAGCTGATAACATCAGGGTTAAGTCCGCCACTATTGGCGATAATAATGCGAGACTGGTCAATTTGCTTTATGTTAGAAAGACAGTCGTTTGTATATTGCTTATACACAACGTCCATCTTGCCTCGATATTTCTTGGCAACGTCCATCTTTCCCTCTGTGTTAACGGCAATACTCGGCTTAATTCCAAGAACGTTTGCGCTGAATTTTGCAACGCCGGAGCATCTGCCGCCCTTGTGAAGATACTCAAGGTTATCTAAAACAAAAGTAGAGCAAACCTTTGGCACGAGTGTGCTGACGCGATGATAAATCTTCTTTGCGTCAAAGCCCTTGTTTTTGAAATCAACAGCCTTTAATACTAAAAGTCCCATACCTGCGCAGAGATTTTTTGAGTCAACACAATATACATCGTCAAACTCGCTTGCGGCAATACACGCGTTTTGGAAGCTTGAGCTGATGCTTGATGACAGGCCGATATGAACAACACTCTTGCCTTCGCCTGTCAGCCTTTCGAATAGCTCGTAGTAGTCGTTCGGCGGTACCGCTGCCGTCTTTGGCAGTTCGCCGTACTTTTTAACATGCTCGTATATATCCTTAGGAAAAATATCTATACCGTCACGATACGATTTTTCGCCGAGAAGAATAGACAGGGGAGTAATAATGATATTATGCTTTTTTATTAAGCTTTTTGGTAAATCACAGGTCGAATCGGCTGTAATTATAACTTCTTTCATAAAATCACCTTTGAGGGATTATATCACAACAAAATTAAATAATCAATAAAAATACATTCAGTTTATTATTTGTTTATATTCGGGTATTAGTCGTGAAATTTGTCGCTGTAATTAAATGGAATTTTTTCGCCCTTTACTATGTGATAGCATTGTCCGTTTGAGAGCGAAAAAATATATTTGTCGTGCTTGAGCGAGTCGCTATATACGTCAACAACGTTGATTTCGTCCCTGTCGAATTCCTTATACAGACGGTCGATTTTTTCCTCTCCTCGACAGTTTTCGCCGATGATAGCACCCGTTTTTTTGTTATGTAGGGTACAAATTAAATTTTTTATTTCAAGACGGCTTTTAATATCATCTAAAAGAAAATCGGGAGATGCGCTGATAACAACAATCTCGCGACTTTTATCTCGCTTTAAAAACCAGGAGTGAACCTCGCTCTCGTGTCTGTCCCAAAAGCCCTTTACTGCTCGATTTAACGGAATCATGGGAACGAACATAAAGCACACTCGCTTGAACTGTGTAAAGCTGATAATTTTGCAGACCATAAGTATTGCAAAAATAATCAGCACGGGAACATAAACGATTATCCAAGGATAATGAATAAGGCAGTAGCCGATAAACAGCGAACCGCTGTCGAAAGGGACAATCGTTTTGTCAAAATCGTAAATATCTATATCCTTCATTTTTTATATGTTATCCTTGTTAAAATCAATAGTAATTTTCTTGTCTGACTCGAACGGTGTCAGCTTAATTCCTGCAGCATTTAGCATTCTCTTGCTCGCCTGAACCAAGTCTGTATCCTTGTATTTATCGCTTATGTAAATAACCTCTTTTATACCACATTGTATGATAGCCTTAGCGCATTCGTTACAAGGGAAGAGCGCAACATAAATTCTGCAATCCTTTAGGTTGTTTCCGCCTGCGTTGAGAATAGCATTCAGCTCGGCGTGGCAAACGTAAGGATATTTTGTACTGCTGTCCTTGTCGCCCTGCCTATCCCACGGAAACTCGTCATCACTGCAGCCTCTTGGAAAGCCGTTATAGCCGACAGACATTATTTTGTTATCGTCATTAACGATACAGGCACCAACCTGAGTGCTTGGGTCCTTGCTTCGCTGAGAGGCAAGGATAGCAACACCCATAAAGTATTCGTCCCAATTAATATATCCTTCTCTTTTTGACATTGTTATTCTCCTTTTAGAACGCTGACAAATTCGTCAAGCTCGTTACATTCAACATCATAAACGCGACCGGCATCAACCATTTTGTTAATCCTCGGGTTGATAGGTAGCTTTGCAAGAACAGGAAGATTAAGCTCCTGCGCAGTCTCGTCAATTTTTGACTCGCCGAAAATGTTGATTTTTTTGCCACAGTCCTCACAAACGTAGTAGCTCATATTTTCTACAAGGCCGAGAACGGGAACATTCATCATTCCTGCCATATTATATGCCTTGTTGACAATCATTTTTACCAAATCCTGCGGAGTCGAAACGATAACAATTCCGTCAACAGGAAGGCTTTGGAATACTGTTAAAGCAACATCGCCTGTTCCCGGTGGCATATCTACGAACAGGTAGTCAAGCTCGCCCCAACGAACATCGCTCCAAAACTGCTCGATAACACCGCTGATAACAGGACCTCTCCATACAACAGGAGAATTTACGTCCTCTAAAAGCAGATTAATGCTCATCATTTTTATTCCGTCAGCAACAGTAGGAAGCAGGCACTCGTCATCCTGCATAGCCCTGCTTGTTACACCAAAGGATTTTGGAACAGACGGGCCTGTGATGTCTGCGTCAAGAATACCGACCTTTAGCCCTGCCTTTGCGCACTTTGATGCAAGAAGGCAGGTAACAAGGCTTTTTCCAACGCCACCCTTACCGCTGACAACTCCGATAACTCTCTTTATGTTAGAGTATTTGTTCATAGGCTTCAGAAAGTCCTCGCGAGTAGGCTTTCTGTCGCTGCAATTTGATTTACAGCTTGAGCAATCGTGATTACATTCGCTCATAATCTCACCTCATACAATAATTTTATAGTATTATATACGATAAATTGCCAAATATCAATAGGAACGAACAAGTGCCTTAACCTTGCCCAAAACAGCACATTCGTCAACAATAATCGGCTCGTACTTATCGTTTTCGGGCTGGAGCCTAAAGTGGCCGTTTTCCTTAAAAAATCTTTTAACAGTCGCCTCGTCCTCGATAAGCGCAACGACAATATCGCCGTTATTTGCAGTAGGGCACTGCTCGATAACAACGAGGTCGCCGTCAAGAATGCCTGCGTTTATCATAGAATCGCCCTTGACGTGAAGCGCAAAAAGATTATTTCCGCTGACACCCGACACGGCAATATAGTCCTCTATCTGCTGTGTCGCAAGAATAGGCTGACCTGCCGTAACTGTTCCGACAAGAGGAATATGAGTAACACTCTCGGCTGTTCCGCAAA
>CALZMC010000039.1 GCA_945788455.1 uncultured Clostridia bacterium | reverse complement strand
GTGTAATTATGAATTTAGAGCTTGGCGACATTGTCGTTATGAAAAAGCCACACCCCTGTGGCTCGAAGGAATTTGAGATTAACCGTCTCGGCGTTGACTATAAGCTGAAATGCTGTGGCTGTGGCAGAGAGGTTATGATTCCGCGAATTAAGGCAGAAAAAAATATAAAGGCAGTAAAGAAAAATGAGCAGTAGAAAACCTATCGGATTTTTAGATTCCGGCATCGGCGGAAGCAGTGTTATGATTGAAGCGCTGAAGCTCTTGCCAAATGAGGACTACGTTTTTTTCAGCGACTCGGCAAATAACCCTTACGGCGACAAGGATGATGACGAAATTATCTCAAGATGCGATGAGATAGTTGACCTTTTGGTTAGAAAAAAGAATTGCAAGGCGATTGTTCTTGCCTGCAATACTGCATCTGCAAAGGCAGTCGGTGCCTTGAGAGAAAAATACAGCGACCTGCCGATTGTTGCTATCGAGCCTGCATACAAAATGGTGCACGATGAAAATCCTGACGGCTTTACTCTCGTTATGGCAACTCGCGGAACACTCGAAAGCGAAAAATTTAACAAGCTCTTTTATAAATATAATAACAACAAAACCGACCTGCTCGCCTGTGTCGGTATGGCAGATTTGATTGAGCAGGAGAGATTTGACGAATTGCAGGATTATCTCGAAAATATCCTAAAGGATTATAAGGGCAAAACGAGTAACGTTGTTCTCGGCTGTACTCATTATCCGCTTGCAAAAAAGCAGATAAAAAATGTTCTCGGAGATGTAAAATTCTTTGACGGTGCAAACGGCGTTTCGCGTCAGCTAAAAAGAGTCCTTGAGCAAAATGACCTGCAAAATGACAAAACAGAGCAGGGAAAAATAGATTTTATTGACAGCTCTCCCACCGAGAGTGAGCAGGAGCTGAAAAAGAAAAGATTTTTTAAAATTATCAGTGAGGAAAAAATATGATAGATAAGCTACAAGAGGTTGAAAAGCGATATGAGGAGGTAAACGAGCTTGTTTGCAATCCTGATATCGTATCAGACCAGGAAAAATATACAAAGCTAATGCGCGAGCTAAAGCATTTAACTCCCGTTGTTGAAAAGTTTAGGGAATACAAAAAAGCACAGGAAGCCTTCGAGGAGTCAAAGATGATGATGGACGAGGGAGGACTTGATGCCGACTTTGCCCAGATGGTAAAGGAGGAGTTTGAGCAGAGCAAGGCTGATATGGAGACTATCAGCGAGGAGCTGAAAATTCTGCTACTGCCACGTGACCCTAACGATGACAAGAACGTTATTATCGAAATTCGCGGCGGTGCAGGCGGAGAGGAGTCTGCACTTTTCGCAGGCGTATTATTTAGAATGTACTGTATGTACGCCGAGACAAAGGGCTTTAAGACAGAGGTGCTTAACGCAAACGAGACAGGACTCGGCGGTTATAAGGAAATCAGCTTTTCAGTTGAGGGAGACGGCGCTTATTCAAGATTTAAGTTTGAGAGCGGTGTTCATCGTGTTCAGCGTGTTCCCGAAACAGAAAGTCAGGGCAGAATTCACACATCGACAACTACTGTTGCCGTTTTGCCTGAGGCAGAGGAGGTCGATTTCGAGATAAATCCAAAGGATTTGCAGATTGATACGTTTCGTTCTTCGGGTGCAGGAGGTCAGCATATTAACAAGACCTCATCTGCTATTCGTATTACTCATTTGCCGACAGGCACGGTTGTTGAGTGTCAGGATGAACGTTCACAGCACAAGAACAAAGAAAAGGCACTAAAGGTTCTTCGCTCCCGTCTTTATGAGGAAGAAAAAGCAAAGCACGATGCAGAGATTGCAGGCGAGCGCAAGTCACAGGTCGGCACAGGCGACAGAAGTGAACGAATCAGAACATATAACTATCCGCAGGGCAGAGTGTCTGACCACAGAATAGGTCTCACTCTTTATAAGCTTGAGCAATTTTTAAACGGCGACTTGGACGAAATGATAGACGCTCTTATTACTGCCGATACTGCCGAAAAGCTAAAGGCACAGGGAGAAGAATAATTATGTCAATAAAGCAGGGCGAATACTTAAAAAAGCTTAGAGCTGAGCATAATCTAAGCCAAGAGCAGTTAAGCGAAATCTTAGGTATATCAAGACAATCAATATCAAAATGGGAGCAGGGCAACTCTGCTCCTGATATTGAAAATCTTACAAACCTATCTGAATATTACGGTGTGTCGGTTGACTCGCTCGTTAAGGGCGAGCCTGACGAGGTCATTAACGCCGAAAGTATTACAGTCGCAGAAAAGACAGAAGAAAAAGAGGACACTCCCGACAGTAGCGAAAAGAAAAAGGGTCACTCGTGGCTTTTTGCAGGCTTTCCCGTTCTCGCCTTAATCGGCTACTGCGTTATCGGTGCGCTATTCGGTGGAAAGGGTTGGGCGTTCGGTTGGATTGTTCTTTTGACAATTCCGCTTTTTTACACAAGTGTTGTCGCAATAAAAAAGAAAAAGCCGATAGTTTTCTGCTATCCCGTCTTGGTTTTGATGATTTATCTTGTTTTGGGACTTGCTTTTTCACTATGGCACCCGCTTTGGATAATCTTTTTAACAATTCCGCTATTTTACATAATTACAGCAAAGGCGAATAAAAAAAGGTAAGTGTATGAATACAAGAATTTTGACGACAAGTGAATATGATATTTCCCTTGCCGGTCAAATTTTGCGCGAGGGCGGACTCGTTGCTTTTCCAACCGAAACCGTTTACGGCCTCGGTGCAAATGCGCTTGATGAAAATGCCGTAAAAAATATTTATATCGCAAAGGGCAGACCGAGTGACAATCCGCTGATTGTCCACGTTGCCGACAAGGCTGATATTGCACCGCTCGTTAAGGAAATTACACCGAAGGCGCAGGCGCTCATTGATGCATTTTTTCCAAATGCGCTGACAATAATCCTAAAAAAGAGTGAGCTTATCGGCAATGTTGTTTCGGGTGGACTTGATACTGTTGCAGTTCGTATGCCCGAAAACGAGGTTGCCCAAAGGGTTATCAGGGCGAGTGGCTGTCCTATCGCAGCCCCGAGTGCGAACACGTCAGGGCTTCCGTCTCCTACTAAGGCTAAATATGTTATTGACGATATGAGTGGCAAGATTGATGCGATTATTGACGGTGGCGACTGCAAATTCGGTGTCGAGTCAACAGTAATAACTCTTGCGACAGACACGCCGACTATTTTGCGCCCCGGTGCCGTTACAAAGGAAATGATTGAGTCGGTTATCGGCGAGGTTAATGTTTCAAGGGCAGTTCTTGAGGGAATGAGGCAAGACGAGGTCGCCGAGTCGCCCGGAATGAAATATAAGCACTATTCTCCCAATGCGCGTGTTGTTATCGTTGATGCCGACAAAGAGACGTATGAGAATTTTGTTAACTCAAGAAAGGATGCATTCGCACTCTGCTTTGAGGGAGATAATGTTAATATTCCTTATGTTACCTTCGGCAGAGAAAATGACGATTTAAGTCAGGCGAGCGAGCTTTTCACTGCATTAAGAAAATTAGACGAAATGGGCGCAAAAAAGGTTTATGCCCGTATCCCGAATACAGACGGTGTCGGTATGGCAGTATATAACCGCCTTATTCGTGCCGCGGCATTCACTGTGATTGATTTAAAAAAGCCGTTTACTATCGGTGTTACAGGTCCAAGTGGTGCAGGCAAGGGATATATCTGCAAATATTTAAGCGAGCTTGGATTTAATATAATTGACTGTGACACAGTTGTGAAAAATATTTATAATGATAATTTTCAGCTTTTAGAGAAATTAGCCGAGGAATTTGGAAATGATATTATAAGGGCAGGCGAGCTTGACAGGTCAAAGCTCGGCGAAATCGTTTTTGCCGACAGGGATAAGCTCAGTAAGCTGAATTCTATTGTTCATCCCGTTGTTGAAAAAAGATGCGAGGAGCTTTCAAAAATACCGTGCGTTCTTGATGCGCCACAGCTTTTTGAGGCAAAGCTTCAGTCTAAATGCTACAAGATTATTTGTGTTACTGCCGATGAGAATATCAGGCTTGACAGAATTATGAGGCGTGACGGCATATCTCTTGACAAGGCGAGGGAGAGAATTAACTCTCAGCTTAGCGAAAAATATTATATTGAAAATTCTGACTACGTTGTTTATAACAACGGCGAGGATATAAAAACTCAAATTGATAATATATTGGAGGAAATACTATGAGCGAAAGTACAAAGGAGCTAAAGAAAAAGCTGTTTTATAAAAAAGAAAACGGCGTTGATTTTATGAGTGATGACGAGCTAAAGGTCTGTGATGACTTTTGCGAGGGATACAAGAAATTTTTGTTTGAAAATAAGACAGAGCGCGAGTTTTGTGCGTCTGCGCTTGAGCTTGCAAGGGCTAACGGATTTAAGGAATACGATAAGCACGGCGAGGCTTTAAAGTCGGGCGACAAGGTTTACTACTTAAATCGCGACAAGGCACTAATCTTATGTGTAAAGGGAAAGCGACCTGTTGCTGACGGCGTTCGCATTATCGCCTCGCATATCGACTCTCCGAGAATTGACTTAAAGCAGGTTCCCGTTTATGAGGACGGCTCGCTCGGATTTTTCAAGACTCACTACTATGGCGGACTGAAGAAATATCAGTGGACTGCAATTCCGTTGTCGCTACACGGCCGTATCTGTAAAAATGACGGCTCGTATGTTGATGTTAAGATTGGCGAGGACAGCGCGGACCC
This sequence comes from uncultured Clostridia bacterium, assembly GCA_945788455.1. GTDB lineage: Bacteria > Bacillota > Clostridia > Oscillospirales > Acutalibacteraceae > Eubacterium_R. The sequence continues at coordinate 1,505 of CALZMC010000039.1, read as the reverse complement.
AAAATTTGTTATTACCGACATTTTGCCTCATCTTTGTGCCGAACAAATCTCGCGCAAGGCAAACGAGCTTGTTAAGGGCGAGGAGCTGAATGTTGTTATCGGCTCAAGACCGTTCAAGGATGACGAGGAAAGCGAAAGAATTAAGCTCAATATCCTAAATATTCTATTTGAAAAATACGGCATTGTTGAGCGCGATTTTCTTTCTGCCGAGCTTGAGCTCGTTCCTGCGTTTTCGGTTGATGACGTTGGATTTGACAGAAGCTTAATCGGTGGCTACGGTCACGATGACAGGGTTTGCTCTTATCCTGCCATGATGGCAACCTTCAATATTGACGGTGTGCCTGAATATACTGCCGTTACTGTTTTGACCGACAAGGAGGAAACAGGCTCTGACGGAAATACAGGTCTAAATTCAAGATATTTGGAATACTTTATCTGTGACCTTGCAAGACAGGAGGGCATTGAGGGCAGAGATGTATTGTCTAACTCGAAGTGCCTGTCGGCAGACGTTAATGCTGCGTTTGACCCGACATGGTCATCTCCGTTTGAGAAAAACAATGTTGCCTATATCAACGAGGGTGTTTGTGTAACTAAATTTACAGGCTCACGCGGAAAGAGTGGCACAAGCGATGCATCGGCAGAGTTTGTCGGCTTCGTTAAGAATATGCTTGACAGCAATAATGTTCTTTGGCAGTCAGGCGAGCTTGGAAAGGTTGACGCAGGCGGCGGCGGAACAGTCGCTATGTATATCGCAAACCTAAACGTTGACGTTATTGATGTAGGTGTGCCTGTTCTTTCAATGCATTCTCCTTATGAGCTTGTCAGCAAGATTGACACCTATATGGCATACAAGGCATTCAAGACCTTTTATATGTAATTTATGAAGAAGAAAATTCTTGTTATAGGAACGGGCGGAACGATTGCATCTACTCGCGGCGAGCGTATCTGTCTTGACAATCCGTTTAAGATTATCGACTGCGTGAATGTTGATGACGTTTCGTTCGAGTGCGTTTCGCCGTTCTCGATACTGAGCGAAAATATGAGCCTCGATTATTGGGAAATGCTGATTGATTATCTAAATAGCGTTGATTTTGAAAAATATCTCGGTGTGATTATTCTTCACGGCAGCGATACACTTGCATACACGGGTGCAATACTCGGCAATATTTTTTATGATACGCCTATCGTTTTAGTCGCAGGAAATTTGCCTCCGGAGGAGCCGGGCTCAAATGCGTGCATTAATTTTTGTAATGCCGTTGATTTTATTAGGGAAAATCCAAAGGGTGTTTTTATTAGCTACGATGCGATTTTGCCTGCAACGAGAGTAGAAAATATAAATTCAAATGACGAGCTTTTGCTTTCGGGTGTCGGTGCCGACAGGCTGATAAATCCAAGCTTTAAGAAAAAGAATATTCTTGTCATTCATCCCTATGTCGGTATTTGCTACGAAAACTATAACCTTGACGGCGTTGACGCCGTGCTTCATACGATGTATCATTCTGCAA